>CAYWIR010000040.1:0-11239 GCA_964458375.1 uncultured Neptunicoccus sp. | reverse complement strand
GCCTTTAAGTCTTCGTTGATTTTACGCATCAGACTCGCACCTCAATTACTGGAATATTCGGTACATTGCCCGCAGCGAAACTTGCCATGTTCACATCCAACCGATCCGTGTCGAACCGCACAGGAATGTCAAAAGCAAAGCCAGCGGTCACCACTGCGTCTTCGTAAGGAGCCTCCGCGAAGGTTACGACGCCGGTCGTATAATCCACACTAAAATCTGGCCCTTCAAACAGCTCCACATTGCCCACCCCAATGGACACAGTGCCTTTCACAGGCTTGGTTACAGCGCGGCAATACACCGTGTCACCCGACCGATAGTTTTTGCAAAGTTGCATTTGCGTCTTCAGGTTGTCGCCAACCCCAATCTCTTGATCCTCATAAGCTGGATCTTGGGACGCCAAACAGCTTTTATAATCGCACCAATCCTTCCACCTAAACCCGTACAACCGCCCAGACCGCGCTTCAAAAAAGGCCAACACCGCTTCCAAATCATCCGTAGACCGCATCGCAACACCCGCATCAAACCGCCGTCGCGCATCCTCCCAAGGAGAGTTTCGCTCTTCAAACCCGCTGTTTAACGTAACAATTTCCGTACGGCGTTCTGGCCCGCCAACCGACCCAAAAGACAACCCCGCAGGAAACCTAACTTCATGAAAATTCATATCTTTCCCCTACTGATTGCGATTTCCACGGGCTATTGCACGGCTTAACCCAGCAGCAACCTGTGTCTGTGATCGTCGGAAACTCTCTGCATCTGGTGTGGTGATGTTCATGGTAACTTGAACTCCGCCGCCCCCTTGGCTTTGCACACCCAAACGACCATCCGCTGTCCGTTGCAGTGGCATAATGGCTTCAGGCCCCGCTTCCCCCATCAACCCTGTACCGCCCCGCATTGGGAAAACGCTCGGTCCATTTACAACGCCACCATTTGCAAACGGCGTCAGACGCCCCCCAACAAACGCATTGCCATTCGCACTTGGAAAAATACTGCCAAAAATGGACCCAACCCCGCCCGAGATTATGCCACTTAGCGCATCCGTAACGGGACTTACCGCTTGATTGAATGTGCTGCGGATCATTGTGTTTGCCAGCGATGCCAAAACGTCCGAAAACTTCGCACCTTCAAGGATCACATCCCCCAACGCCCCCCGCATCCCACGGCTCAAAGAACGGGAAAACCCTCGCGCCTCTTTTTCGGCCAAAGAAATGCTATGCTGCATTCCATTCAACTCACTCTGAAACACCGCAGTCATCTGCGCCGTACCAGCAATATTGTCTTCCAAAGAGCTCAGCTGGTCCTCCAACTGCTCCAAATCAGTGCCATATGTGGCCATCGCTCTACCTCTTTTGAAAATTAAATGTCGGGAAACTGCGCGCACAAAGCATCGAGCTTTGACCGCGTCATCCTTGGCGTTTCACCAGGGTTTATCCCTGCCATCAGCATCAATTCTACTGGGGTCAGCGCCCAAAATTGATCGGGCAACAACCGCAGATGCGTCAATCCGATACGCATCAATTGCCCCCAATCAATCACGCAGCGCCCTCAATGGGTTCGGGCAAGGCAAAGGTCACACGCAACAATGCGCCTGCGCTCTTGGCAGCTTCCATTGGGCCACCTTCGATGGTGGCTTTGCTCAACGCACCTTCCGAACCATCCCAGCCCGCACCGCGCAATCCCGCACTGAGCAACGCAATCAAGTCCGTGGCCTTAAACCCACCACTTTCAAAACGTTCGATCAGTGGCAAAATGCCTGCTTCGCCCAAGCGTGTTTCCAACTCGGCCAACGCCCCAAGGCTCAACCGCATCGGCAACACAACACCATCCACCGTCAAGCTGACTTCTCCGCGATATGGGTTGCCCATCAGATGGCCGTGAACGTCAGCGCGCCAGCAGATGCAAACGCCATGTCATACGTCGCTTCCCCGTCATAATTTCCAGCGTATTCCAAAGACGTGATCTGAAAAGCACCCTCAACAATGCCAAAATCGGGCACAACCACCTGAAATTTTGGGATATGCGCATCAAAGAAAATCTGCCGCGCGCGCTCATCTGTGACATCATCACGAAACACGCCAGACCCACTGATGTTTGCCGTTTTAACGCCCCCACCCGCAAGCAACTCGCGCCATCCACCAGTGCTTTCAAGGGATGTCGCATCAATCGTTTCCGTATTGAAAGAAATCTTTGATGCCCGCAGACCTGCAAGTGTTTCAAACGAACCCGCGTCATCCATATCCACTTTGATCAACAGATCTTTACCGTTCTGTGCCGCCATTTTTCTTCTCCAAATTTTGGTTTGTACAAAGGCGCAATGAGCCGCGCCAAATTTTGTTAACTGTCTTCAACAAAGGCTCGAAAGCGGATGTCGATTTGCCGAATGCCGGGGCTGTCTTCACGCACAGCCCGCGCAGATCGAAAATGCAGCCCTGTCAAAACCCCACGACTTAAGGCCATGTCTGCATCAATCAGCGCATCACACACGGTACCCGCAACTTGCTTTGCCGTGGCAAAACCGGCTGCATCAGACACAACATTGATGACAAATTCATGCACCGCCCCATTGCTGGTTTTGGCCGATTGGTTGCGGACGGTTTCATCCCCAATCAGAACATAATTTTGTGGAATACTCCCCGTCGGCGGAGCATCAAAAACATTGCTCCCGATCAAACCAACCAAGTTCGCGTCGTTCACCAATGTCTGGTAAACCGCCGTTTGCAATGAATAAGAAAGCGCATAGGTCATGCCAGCACCTCCTCGCGTGCCATGCAGATCAGGTAGGCTCCCGACGGGTCACTTTCTGACACAGAATCAATGGCATAATATCTATTAACACCGCGAAACCGTTGCCCGACTTGGGGTCTTTGTGGGTCTCCAACCGATGCACCGCGCACAAAAATGCGATATCGCGCCAAAGACGTGCTGCCCGCAGTCACTTCCGTTGCGCTCACTCCGCGCGAGGCAACTTGCGCCCACAGCTTCCCAAGACCAACCCACGTCTCTGTGAACCCACCCGCCCCATCAGGAACGCGCTGCTTCTCTTCAAGGCGCAAGACCCAGTTTAACTTTATGTCACTTCCCATTTAGACGCCTCCCAACAAACGCACTTTGCGAAAGCGTTCCAAAAGCGCCAAAATCCCCGCTGGCAAACTTGCCCCCTCGCGGCTGGCTCGATTTTCATAAAAATCCGCGGCCAACAACAAAACAGCGCGTCCCAAATCGTCAGGGACATCACTCCAGTCAGGGCCGTACCCAGCTACAAACGTAACCTCCACTGATCCATTGCTTGGAATGACTGGCAACGCCAACCCAACGGCCGTCAGCGCGGGATACATGTCATCCTGAACCAAATGGTACTTTTCAGTAGGCGCAATCGTTTCCGCCCCCAAAGCATCCACCAGTTTCAATTCACTGATCGCTTGCACAGGTCGGACAGGCAAAACTTGGCGATCATAGTGCCGCCAATTGGTCAGGCCCCAGTTAAACGTCTTCTCCAACAAAACGCACCCCGTACGCCCCTCAATGGCGGAAATTGCAGCGCGCAAATACGCCTCAAGCAATTCATCCTGATCCGCACTCGAAGAGAACCCCGTGCCCAGCCGCAAATGCTGTTTCAGCAAATCCAACGGCAATGACGCATTCGGTAGTGTCGTCAATTCAGTCAAAATCATAGGGATCTCTCTCCAATACGGGGATTTTCATTCAAAGTTTGGTGCCCCAGCGTCCGTCTGACGGAGGGGAGCAGCATGACAAAACACAGGGGCACCAGGACCAATGGCCCAGATCAACAAGCAGTCAAACCGCCTGTCGTCACCCATCCCCGCAACGCAGGGATGAATCCAAGGTCATTTAGGAAGACGCGAATTTCAGCAGTTTGATCGCCGCAAAATCGCTGACATCACCGCCAACACGTTTTGTTGCATAGAACAGAACATGCGGTTTCGCGCTGAATGGATCGCGCAAAATCCGCAAATCAGGGCGTTCTGCAACCGTATAACCCGCATTGAAATCACCAAACGCAATCGCCGTGGCATCAGACGCAATATCAGGCATATCTTCAGCCACCAGAACAGGGTAACCCATCAAACGTGCAGGCTCTCCGGCCGCCAGACCATCAGACCACAAGAAACGCCCATCCGCGTCTTTCATCTTACGCACGGCGCCAGCCGTTTTCGAATTCATCACAAAGGACGCATTCGCACGATATCGGGCACCCAGCGCATAGACCAAATCCACAATCGCATCCGCTGGGTCTGTCCCAGCAAAATCGCCGTCTGCACCGGTTGCAACATGGCCAAGGTCACCCCAAGCCCAGCTTGAATTGTCCACGGATGGGTACGTCAAAAAGCCTTTTGGCTTGTCGATCCCATCACCTGAAACAAACGCAACACCCTCGGCGCGTGAAAACTTATCCGCAATACGTGCTGCCAACCAACCCTCTACATCAAACGCACTGTCATCCAACAAACGTTGGGATGCTTTTGGCAACGCGGACAATTCATGCAATGGGATTGAAATCCGCTCCAATTGCGGCGTGTCCGTTTCAGATGCAGAGCCCGTTTCAGTGGCCCAACCCGCACCAACCTCAGTGTGATCCACCAATACATCATAAGCCGTGGATTCAACGGCCACCACGTTCGCAATCGCACGAATAGAGGCTGTAGAATGCAAAACACCCGCGATTTGGCTGGCCGTTTGCGGATCAACTAAATAGCCCCCATCGGCGGAAACTGCCGTCGACAGCGCCTTTTCTTCAACGTCCAACGCGCGCATACCGTCATCATCGCCAGAGCGCAAATACGCGGCAAATGCCTTTTTGTGTGGGACTTCAATCTCAGCCACCGCAGACAAGGCGGGGCGGTTCGTTTCCAGTGTTTTACGTTCCAACATGTTCAATCTTTTGTCCTGTTCTTGAATACGAGTTTTCAATTCGGTGTTGAGTTTTCCAACGTCTTGCAAAAAGTCATCCATGGCGGCTTTCACCTCCAACGACGACGTCACACCGGTCACGCGCTGGCCTGACCGAGTTTTGGATTCTTGAGTGCTCATGAACCAATCCTGTTAAGTTAAAAGTGGTCGTGCTGGCCCCTAGGTCAGCATCTTTTGCCGCGCCGCATTCAACATCGCGACCAGCTCGTGTGCCAGTTGACCATCCGCTTTCGCTTCGGTTTCAACCCGCGCTTCAGGCAGCATTGGAAACGTCACCAATGAAACTTCCCAAAGATCAACTTCGTGCAGCAATCGCGTACCTTTTTGCGATTTCTCCGCACGAATTGTTCGATATCCAATGGACAGACCCTCAATTGCACCTGCCTTGATCAATGCCAAAGCCTCTGATCCAGCCTGTACATCCGGCAAAATACGGCCCTTCACAAACAGGCCCTTTTTGTCTTCACGCACCTCATCCCAAACACCAATCGGCTTTGATGGGTCATGCTGCCAAAGCATTTTTACACTGCGCCCAGCATCCTTCATCGCTTTTAATGATGATGCATAGGCCCCTTTCTGCACGACATCATTGCCTTGATCAGACGCGCCAAACACCGAAGCATAACCAGAAATTTCGGTGCTTCCATCCAACATCACAGTGTCTTCAAAACGGCAAAACTTCGTCTCCAGCGGAAAGCCGCTGTTTGCGTAATTCATTTCAATATCCTCAAAACGTGCGCCGATCAGGCGCTTTGTGTCATTTCCAGCAAACTCAGAACCCCACGGGTCAGCACAAAGGCCACCACCCCATAGACCGCCAACCACAAACGGCGTTCCAACCGCTCCAGTGCTTTTTCTATGGTGTCCAAACGCCGCTCCAATGCGATCCAGCGTTCGTCCGTCACTTGTTTGTGTGTCTCAAGTTTTGCTGCCGCCTCGAAAGGCTCGTACAAATATTTTGAACCCGCGCCTCTAGTCATCGAGTTCCGCAGGCAACCCCAGCAATCTGCGCTTTTCGCGGTCGCTTAAAAACTCTGCTGTTGCAACGCGCCGCCATTGCGCTTCGCGTTCAATTGCTAAGGCAGGAATGCGATCCAAATCCGCAGACAGCCGCAATCGCTCCGCATAATACAGTGGCAACCACCCAGACAAAGCCGCCGCAACCTTTTCGACCAATGGCAAAACAGTCAGGCGGTAAAAGGCGCGATTGGCCTCTGCATAATTTGCATAAGTCGCATCCCCTGGTAGGCCCAACAACATCGGCGGAACCCCAAATGCCAGCGCCACCTCTCGCGCCGCACTTTCTTTGGTCTTTTGAAACTCCATGTCTGACGGGCTGAACCCCATTGGTTTCCAATCGAGCCCCCCTTCCAACAACATCGGCCGCCCCGCATTGCGTGCTCCCTGATGGTTGGCTTCTATTTCATCTACCAAACGATCGTATTGATCCGCTTGCAACGCCCCTTGCCCATCAACACCCTTATAAACAATGGCCCCAGACGGCCTTGCAGCATTGTCCAACAACGCCTTAGACCACCGACACGCCGCGTTATGCACATCGAGCGCAGTTGCCGCCGCTTGAATCGGGGACAACCCATAATGGTCATCTTGCGGATGAAACGCTCGGATATGACACACAGGGGCCGTGTCGGCTCGCATATCAAACCGCACTTTGCGCGCGCCCACGCTATACTCATACGCCACGGGCCATCCATCCGAACCAGGCACAACTTTCATGCGATCCGACCGCAAAACATAGAGTTCCGCTGGCCCACCACCCACTCGTTCCCCTGCTGCTTCAAAATACCCATCCCCAGACAGCAAAAACTGCCCGTAAAAACTCTCCATCAAGTCAGCGCCGCCCTGCTGCCCATTTGGCCGCGCCATCAGGTCGAGCATAGGATGCGTGTCATATCGCTTGTCGGCGTCTTGCAGCACAAATGGCACCGCCGCCGCAGCTTCTGCGATCATCTTCACACACCGAAATCCAACTGGATTTGATAAAAATCCAGTCCGCGTCAATGAACTCACATCTCGCGCGGACCACGCAGGCCGCCCCGCACCGTGAAACGCAATAACAGGCCCCGTTGCCGACGCTTTCTCTTCAGGCACATCCTTTTCGGACGCACTGCGCAAAAATTGCAGTACCATCTGGTCTCACTCCTAATATTTCGTATTTTCAGTAGCTTAACACTAAAGTCTTACCCAAAGTTAAAGCCTGCGTACTTGCGGACGCACGTATTGCGCCGCGGGATCAATCATCAGATCAGTCAGCGCCCAAACCAACGCATCCACCCGATCTGGGGATCCTTTTCCTTCAAATCCAGTCAACGTCATCTCTGCCATTTGCTCTTCTAACGCACGTAAATTTGGTGCATGAAACACCCGCCCTTGTTCGTAAAGCGCGGCAATCGGTTCGGCCCGAACAGTCTTACCCCGCGTTGCGTGAACCGATTTCACAGGCAGCATCGGCGCTTGTTGTCGAAGCACCGCTTCCACCATATCCCCGCCTTGATTCACCTCCGCCACCACACGATCCGCACGCCAAGTCTGTGCCGTATCCGCAACCTCTCGCGCCCATTGCGCGGGGCTTGCCCCTTGCACACTCGCATCGGCCAACACCCAAGCCCTCCACTCCTCAGGGGCTTTTCCTTCCGTACAAACACCCGCCACGACGATCCCGCAGGCATCTGACGACGACTTACTTGTCGCGGGCGGATCAACGGCCACAACCACTCTGTCAAACTCAGGCATTTCTGATTTTCGAACCTGATCGATCAACTCCAACGGCCATAAAGCTCCCTGAACCTCATCCACCATTTCGCCATCCAACTCCTGCCGCCCCAATCGGGACCCGCTGTAATCGGCATAAACTTTCTTCAAAAAACTCGGCGCTAAATTGGCGCGGTTCACATCAGTTGATGCCCGCGTCACAACCGTATCCGCCGCAGAGGTCAGTTCCTTCAACACCCCAATGTTGCGCGGTGTTGTTGTAACCAACGTGCGCGGATCATCACCCAATCGCAGTGCAAACTGCAACATGTCCCAAGTTTCACGGGCATTCTTCCATTTTCCCAACTCATCCGCCCAGGCACAGTCAAACTGCGGTCCGCGCAAGTTTTCAGGGCTGCTCGCCGACATGGCATAGGCTTCCGCCCCATTGGGCCACACCAACGCTTTGCGGGCCGCGTGCCATTCTGGCTTTCGATCTGGTGGACTGCAGGCGAGAATACCGCTCTCTCCAAACACCATGACCTCGCGAACTTGGTCTATCGTCTCCCCCACCAGTGCAAGCCGTTTGCACATGCCTGCGTCTGACGGCATCGCCCCTTCCACTTGGCTTCGCACCCATTCTGCTCCCGCACGGGTTTTCCCTGCCCCGCGTCCACCGAGTATGACCCAAGTGGCCCATTCTCCAAGCGGCGCTCTTTGATGCTCTAGCGCCCAAAACTCAAACAAATAGGGCAAAGCCAAAATCGTTTCGTCGCTAAGCCCTGACAAAAAGGTTTTAACTTCCGCTTCGCTCGCGGAAGCGAATAATTCGGTCAAGGACCTCTTGTCGGGCGCTGTGCAGGTCGACTGCGTCACCTTGGATAATTCCGTATTTTCTGCTGCTATCATGTTCGATTTGATCCTCAACTGAGGTTAATTCCACGAGGGCCGCACCATATTGGTGCACCAGGCCAATGACACGACCAGTCGAAACAGGCGTTGGCGCCGTCGATCTGTTCGTTAATTCCCGAAGCAGCTTTTTGCGCAGATCTTCCACATCCCTACGCGCAAAGCGCAGCAATTCTGGCAAAGCTTGCGCGTTTGCATCACCGGTTTTCTTCATTCGAAATGGATTCCATTCGGAGCTATCTCCAAAGACAAAGACATAAAAAACGACCCTAGGCGTTACCAGCCTGGGTCGTTACCCAATTCTTCCATCTTGTCCAAATGTCTATCCGCATCCGTTCGCTTTGTCAACGAAACGCGCATGCTTCACGCAACACCTTCAGCGCAACGCCGACTATAACTCACTGATTTAAAACGTTTTTACAGCGAACGCAGCAGCATCACCCGCCGCTGTTTTGCTGCTGTTGACGTCGTTGTTCCGCTTCAATCTTACGCCACTTTGCAACGTTTGCATTGTGTTCAACCAAAGTTTCCGCAAACGCATGGCCACCAGTGCCATCTGCCACAAAGAACACGTTATTCGATGTATTTGGATTCAACGTCGCACGGATTGCATCGCGCCGTGGGTTCCCAATAGGACCAGGTGGAAGCCCTTCAATCACGTAGGTATTATAAGGCGTTTTCTTTGACAGCTCACTGCGCCGCAGGCCACGGTTCAAAAATCCTTCGCCGTTGGTCAAACCATACTCCACAGTAGAGTCCATTTGCAGCTTCATGCCTTTGTTCAAACGGTTCACAAACACCGCCGCGACTTCTGGGCGCTCTTCTGCAACACTCGTTTCTTTTTCAATGATTGAGGCAAGGGTCAGCGCCGCTTCAGGCGTATCAAACGGCAAATCAGGCGCACGGTTTTCCCACTCTTCCGCCAGAATGCGTTTCTGCGATTCAAACATCTGCTCCACAACTTCGCTCACCAACGTACCGCGACGCACCTCATATGTATCGGGTGCAAGCATCCCTTCAGGCGGGATCTGCTCTACAGTGCCCCCTAAAAAGTCCGCCTTGTTCAACATCTCAACGATCTGCCAAGAGGTCGCCCCTTCAGCGGCCGTAATGCGATAGTTGATGGGCGTTTTGGCCTCGACCAGCGCCGCATACTCTGCTGGCAACGGCTCATCCACACTGGTTGAGAACAAACGCTCATATCCCGTGCCGTCCGATTTACGCTCTTCGAGCCGCAAGCTCGCCGTCTTGATCGAAATATTATAGGTGAAGCGATACTTATAAACACTGCGCCCGCTCTTGGTCACAATATTCAAAATATCCGCCATCGAAGCACCCGCAGGGATTTCATAATTCCCAAACTTCAACTTCTCAGCTTGCCCGTTGTAATTGGCAGCAACGCGCATAATCATGCCGTGGCTTACCGCCCCTTGCCCTTCCAGCTCATTCGCCAGTCGTGTCATGGAGCCACCACGGGGCACTTCTACAAAAATAGACTGCTCCAACGGCCCAGGGTTCGTAAACTCGGCTTTCGCCCAATAAAACAACCCACCTGCTGCAATCAGAATTACAATCAACAAGTTGACGAAGTTCGCCGCAATATGTCGTGCCATCTCAGCGCTTTCCGCTTTTTACCTGCTCTGCCTTGATCCGTTCACCCTTATGACGGGCGCCCCATAACCAGCGATGCGTTCGTACCACCAAACCCAAATGAATTCGACAAAGCAACATTGATCTCGCGCTTACGGGCGGAATTCGGCGCAAGGTCCAGTTCAGTTTCAACGGCGGGATTGTCCAAGTTTATTGTCGGTGGCGCAATTTGATCGCGCAGCGCCAAGATACAGAAAATTGCTTCAACTGACCCAGCCGCCCCCAAAAGGTGGCCAATGGACGATTTCGTAGACGACATCGTCGCAGTTTTCGCCTTGTCACCCAACATGCGCTCAACCGCACCAAGTTCGATTGTGTCCGCCATGGTCGATGTGCCATGTGCGTTGATGTAATCAACCGCATCAGCGCCCAGCCCCGCATTCCGCAGTGCAGCTTGCATAGCACGGAAACCACCATCGCCGTCCTCAGACGGCGCCGTAATGTGATACGCATCGCCCGACATGCCGTAGCCCAGAACCTCGGCATAGATCTTCGCACCGCGTGCTTTCGCGTGCTCATATTCTTCAAGAACAACAATGCCAGCGCCTTCACCCATCACAAATCCATCGCGATCAGCATCGTATGGTCGGCTCGCATTCTCTGGATCATCGCGGTGCTTCGTGCTCAGTGCTTTACAGGCGTTAAAACCAGCCATGCCAATTTCACAAATGGCACCTTCTGCGCCCCCAGCAACCATAACATCCGCATCGCCCAAACCGATGATGCGGCTCGCATCGCCAATGGCGTGTGCGCCAGTAGAACAGGCCGTCACAACAGAATGGTTTGGCCCCTTAAAGCCGTATTTGATAGACACCTGCCCAGAAACAAGGTTGATCAACGCGCCTGGAATAAAGAACGGCGACACACGACGTGGCCCTTTTTCTTTCAACGTAATGGCTGTTTTCGCAATGCTGTCCAATCCACCAATACCAGACCCGATCAGAACGCCCGTGCGATACTGATCCTCATCTGTCTCTGGCGTCCAACCGCTGTCTTCCACAGCCTGCGTTGCAGCAGCAATGCCATACAAAATGAAATCATC
>CAYWIR010000039.1:1088-11250 GCA_964458375.1 uncultured Neptunicoccus sp. | reverse complement strand
CACCACGCTCCCCGACAAAACTGTCATACCCTTCGGGCAAGGCCGTCAAAAACGTATGCGCAGCGGCGGCCTTAGCGGCCTCAATCACCTCGGCATCCGTGGCATCAGGACGCCCGAAGCGGATGTTCTCCATCGCAGATGTGGCAAAGATAACAGGGTCTTGCGGCACATAAGCAATGTGCTGTCGGAAGTCTTCTCGCAAAACACCTGCAATGTCCGTCCCATCAATGGTTACGCGCCCTTCATTTGGATCAAAGAAGCGCAACAACACCTGAAACACCGTGGATTTCCCCGCACCAGAAGGGCCAACCAAGGCAACGGTTTCCCCTGCTGCAATCTTCAAATCAAACGCATCAAGCGCCGCCACTTTGGGCCGTGCAGGGTATCGGAACGTGAGCCCCTCAAATGCAACCGCTCCTTTCACAGGCGCAGGCAAGGTACCTGCGTTCTCGGCGTCCTGAACCGGATCTTCGGCAGTTAACAACTCGACCAAGCGTTCGGTCGCCCCCGCCGCGCGTTGCAATTCCGACCAGATTTCAGACAGCGCCGCCACAGCACCCGCCACCAAAATCGCATAGATCAAGAACTGCACCAACGCCCCTGCGGATATCACTTCGGTCCGCACGTCCCGCGCGCCCAACCACAAAACACCCACGATCCCCGTAAAGATCAGGAAAATCACAATCACGGTCATCCACGCCCGCGCGCCAACACGCCGCCGCGCAGCATCAAACGCTTGCTCGGTCAGATTACCAAACCGCTGACGGCTGATGGGCTCGTGGGTAAACGCTTGCACAGTTTGCGCCGCCAACAGCGTTTCATTCGCATTGCCCGAACTTTCCGCAATCTTATCTTGGTTTTCACGGCTCAGATTGCGCACACGCCGCCCCAGCACCAAAATCGGCACCAAAACCAACGGCACAATCAACAAAACCGCCCCAGTCAGCTTGGCTGATGTGAACATCATCAGCACCAAACCACCGAACAAAATCAATACGTTGCGCAAAGCGACAGAAACCGAAGACCCAATTACTGAAAGGATCAACGTTGTATCCGTGGTAATGCGGCTCAACACCTCGCCCGTCATCAAACGATCAAAAAAGGCGGGGCTCATGCCGATCATTTTATTGTAAACCGCCATACGAATGTCGGCCACAACACGTTCGCCAAGGCGCGTTACAAAATAATACCTGAACCCGGTCCCAATGGCCAAAAGGGCTGCAACCCCAATCGCCGCACCAAAATACTCATCCATCTGCCCTGCCGTACCAGCAGAAAACCCGTCCACAACACGGCGCACCGCCAAAGGCAGCACCAATGACAAACCCGCTGTCACAATAAGGGCGGCCAATGCCAAAACAATCATCAACGTGTACGGCTTCAGATAAGGCGCCAGCCCTCGCAACGGTCCAACAGTTTTGGATTTTTCCCGTGTCAACGGGTCCGCATCAATGCCTTGGTCTTGCGCCATGCAGTCCCCGTTCAGAAATAAGCGATCCGAAACAAGCCAATCCTGACGGCCGCAGGCCTGCTGGAGCGGGCGGCGGGAATCGAACCCGCGTCATTAGCTTGGAAGGCTAAGGTCTTACCACTACACAACGCCCGCGAAGCAGTGTCCGTGATGTATTTTAATGCTCTCGGTTGGTCAAGATGCAGATTCGGCAGATACGAGCAAAAACACCCCAATCATTTGTTGCTATCTGTCGCAGGATAGGGCTAATTCGGTCCGAATACGGGAAAAGGTTTTTATCATGCGCTATATCGTCGGCGAACATAACGAAGCTGTTGCTGTTTTTTTGGTGACGGACGAAACAGCCGTCAACCTGACAGAGCTTTCCCCCGAAATTGGCACCGACCTTATGGGCTTGATCAACACACCGGGCACCGTTGATATGCTGCAAGCAGAGATCGCCGCAGCCGATAAAATTGCGGTATCCGATATTGTTCCAGCCCTTCCAGTTGAACGTCCGGGCAAAACCATTTGCCTCGGCCTCAACTACGTAGATCACGTCAAAGAAGGCGGCTACGAAATTCCAACCTACCCTGCCCTGTTTATGCGCGGCCGTAACTCCTTGATGCCAGCAGGTGCCCCAATGGTGCGCCCCACGTGTTCAGAAAAGTTGGACTACGAAGTGGAATTGATGCTGATTATTGGCATTGGTGGCCGTCATATTCCCGAAGCGGAAGCCTACAATCACGTCTTTGGCTATACCCTGTTCAACGATGGCTCTGTGCGCGACTATCAGCGTAAAACCCACCAATGGACACCTGGTAAGAACTTTGACAACACAGGCGCTGTTGGCCCTGTTGTGGTAACGCCTGATGAACTGCCCGCTGGCTGTGATGGGTTGAAAATCGAAAGCCGCATTGGCAACGATGTTATGCAATCCGCAAACACATCTGAAATGATGTGGCCTGTTGCCAAAACCATCGCCACGATTTCTGAATTTGCAACGTTGGAACCCGGTGACATGATCGCTATGGGCACACCTCCAGGCGTGGGCCACGCCCGCACACCGCCGCGTTTCTTAAAGCCGGGCGATGTAATTTCCGTCGAAATCGAAGGCATTGGCATTTGTTCCAACCCAGTGGTTGACGAAACCGCCTAAGCGAACTGCCCGTTAAGCCAATACCGTCCAACCGCCGGCCCGCAGATCCTCTGCGCTGCGCGGTGTAAAGAACCAATCGCGCCCCTCGCGCGTTGGGGTCAGTGTGGCGCTGGCTCGCAGCCCGTCGTCCACAATCTGAAACAGATTGTAATTCAACTCTTCCAAAATCGTCTGGATCGCCGCTGTGTCAGGGGCGCTCATCAAAATTTCGCACACAATATCAGGCTGGCTCCGCGCTATAAGCTGTTTGCCGCCCGCAATCACCGCTAACTCAAACCCCTCAACGTCAATCTTCCATGCCGTTGATCCCTCCACATCAGCGTACAATGCATCCAAAGACTGCACAGGCACCGTCACGCCTCCCACAGCCTCTGAATCTAGCGCAACGGAGACGGCAGCACTCCACCACCAAAAGAACTGGGCGCGCTCAATGTTCCGCCCTCTGTGCCCACACCTGTCAGGCGCGGTTCAACCCGTCCGACCAAATCGTTGGCAAATACATTTTGCCACAAAAACAAATAGTTCTCGGGTAAAATCTCATAGGCATGGGATGTGATATCAGGGTTCACTTTCGCCGCTGAAATCGCAAACAACCCGGTGTAGGACCCAATGTCCAGAAACAAATCTGCCGACTTTGCGCTATCTATCGCCAGTGCAAGCGCCAATTGATCCGCAGGGGACCGTAACTTACCTTCGGCCCAATAAACCTCTTTCGCCACTTCGCATCGATCCGCATTTTTCAACGCAACAGGTTCTGCTGTGCCGATGTCCAACTGCGCCGTAACACCCCTCACAGGAATACGATTGCGCAGGTGCTGGGGTAAAACAATCTTCGCCAGCCAAACCGCCACGGGATTTAAAAGGGCTGAATCGACTAGGTTCAAAACAATTTGCTTTAAAAATGGTCGTTTAACGACCGTGTTGTAATCGGTCATCGAACGACCCTCCTAAAGCAATGTGTGTAAGGCCGCCAAGCGCCTCTTGGCAAGGATGAAAACGCGCATGCCACAGATCAAAAGGCTGGTTTCTCAACCATGACACTGACCAAACTCCCCCATGAATTACGCATCATTTTCCTTGAACAACACAGGTATTTCAAACATATTCAAATAAAAGAATATTATGGGAGAGAGACATGTCGATATCCAGAAGACGCTTTATGGGAAACGCGGCAGGCGCAGCCCTAGCCATGCAGTTAGGTTCGCTAAAATCGGCCCACGCCTCCCTGCAAATCGGAACGGCAAAAATTGATGTGGTCAGCGATGGCTCCCTCACACTGCCGGGCAGCTTCATTTTTGACCCCATGCCAAAAGACGAACTCGCGCCAATCTTGGAAAAACATGGCCAATCCGCAGATCAACTGACGCCCCCTTGCAATGTCACACTGATGCGCTCGGGCGATCGAACCGTGCTCTTTGACGTGGGTTCAGGCCCAGATTTCGCCCCCAATTCAGGCATTCTACTAGACTCTCTAGCAGCCCTCGACGTGGCCCCTGAAGATGTCACCGATATCGTCTTCACACACGCCCACCCCGATCACCTCTGGGGCCTTCTGGATGACTTTGATGACCCCCTCTTCCCAGATGCTTCCTACATGATTGGGAAAACCGAATGGGACTACTGGATGGACCCAAACACCGTGGATGCCATTGGCGAAGCTCGCGCCTCCTTTGCTGTGGGCGCACAACGTCGCCTCGCGATGATCGAAGACTCCATTACCTTTTTCAAGGACGGCGAAGAAATCATGCCAGGTGTTGCCGCCCGTCAGAGCTTTGGACACACTCCGGGTCACATGGCCTTTGAACTGGCCTCAGGCACCGACTCCGTGATGATTATTGGCGATGCTATCGGCAACCACCATGTTGCATTTGAAAAACCCGATTGGGCCTCTGGCTCCGACCAAGACCAAGACACAGCAGCCAAAACACGGGTCAGCCTGCTCGATCAAATCGCCAGCACAAAAATGCAGGTCATTGGCTATCACCTAACGGGCAATGGCCTTGGCCGTGTTGAAAAATCAGGCTCAGCTTATCGCTTTGTCCAGGAGGCTTAAGATGAAGCACCTCATCTTCGTAACCGCACTCTTGGCCGCGCCCGCATTTGCAGATGAAAACATCCCAGATCAATATCCAGCATCGGTTCTCTATTCAAAACCGGTCGAGGTTATCCCCAACGTCTACAGTGCAATCGGCGCAACGGCCCCACCCACCTATGAAAATGCAGGTCACAACAACAACCTCAGCTTCATCGTCACAACCGAAGGCGTGGTGGTTGTGAACAGCGGCGGCTCCTACCTCCTCGCCAAGGCAATGCACGCTGAAATCAAAGCGGTCACAGACCAACCCGTTGTGTTGGTTCTCCCTGAAAACGGCCAAGGCCATGCCATGCTCGGCAACTCTTACTGGGCAGAACAGGGTGTGAAAATCGTCGCTCATTCCGATGCAGCAGATGCCTTTGCAGAATACGGCCCGCGGTCCTTAACAGGCGCAAAATCACGCCTCAAAGAACGAGCCGATGGCACAACCGTCGTTGCACCCACCGAAACATTTGAAGATAGCCACGAAGTTACCTTGGGTGGAATGAAAATCGTCGCACGCCACTTGGGCCCCGCTCACAGCCCGGGCGACATCATTGTCTGGCTGCCCGAACAGAGCATGGTTATTTCAGGCGATATGGCCTTTCACGAACGTATGCTGCCAATCTTCGAAGACACCATGACAGCCGACTGGCTTGAAACTTGGAACACCGAATTTGAACCGCTCAAAGCAACCTACGTGATCCCGGGCCACGGCCACCCAACGAACATGGATCAAGTGCGGCGTTACACCCACGATTACCTTGTGTACTTGCGTGAAAAGATCGGCGCGCATCTAGATGACGGTGGCGATCTAGCAGATGCCTACTACGTCGACCAATCGCCCTATGAACACCTCGATACCTTCGAAGAACTGGCAACTAAAAATGCTGGGCGCGTCTATGAACAGATGGAATTTGAATAACCGTTATTCAGAAATCGCTTCTTTCACAATCTTATCCAGCAAAGCCTGAACCTCTTGCATCGGGCCAGCTGGGTAGTTGCGATACCCAATGGTCACCTGCCCCTCACGCTCCGCTACAAAAATTCCATAGGGGCAAAAGGCGATGTTATTTGGATCCAACTCCATCACTTTGCGTGACAACTTGGCAGAGCAAAACACAAAGATATCCGCGGCATCAAACAGCTCTTTGGTGCCACCAACATCCGCAGATGTGCGCTTCAGCATATCCCCTGTGTGACTGACGTAATCAATCACAAGACCCTGATCAATAATCGCACTTTCCACAAGGAAAGTCGCGTCGTCAAAGCTGCCAGAAAAGGGATAAATCGTAGAGTTTTCGTCACTCGAAGCAGCCCCAAAGCCGCCAACGAGAAAGACGGCTGCCATCAAAAAAGAACGCATAGGTGTCTCCTCTTTTATGCGATACCGTCCAAAATGAATGGGGCCTTGATCATACTCAAGGCCCCGCTCTTATTAGCTGAACATGTCAGTTGTGATACCTGTGTACCAACCAACAGACTCTTCATAAGTCGCCTTGCGAACATCAGCGGCTTCACCAGTTTTAGAGATAAACCCGTCAACCTTGGCAATCTTCTCATCAGTCGCTTCATACGTCGCGCCAACTTTCACACCGTTGTCTGTGTCGATCAAAGACCAGCATGTGTTAGAGAACTTCGCAGGGAACACTTTGGACCCTGTCAGCGCACCACGAATGGCGTTTGCACAAACCTTGGCTTGGCTGTTCGCCGAGAAGCCAGACTTCGGCATATCGCCTTGCTGGGATGAATCGCCCAGAACATACACGTCAGCGTCTGCTTTTGTGGACATGTCGATCGCGTTTACAGGGGCCCAGTTGCCATCTGTCACGCCAGCGTCATGTGCGATCTTGCCAGCTTTCATCGCTGGGATCACGTTACACGCATCCACTTTGGTCACTTCACCATCAATGCTGACAGTCATCGCAGCTGGATCAACAGATACGTTGTCACCACCAAAGTCAGAACCAACCCAGTCGATCATGCCTTCGTAGTTGTTCGCCCAACCTTCTTGGAACAGCGCCATTTTGGAAAACTTCGGCTTAGGATCAGCAACGAGGATTTTCGCAGTTGGGTTATTCGCTTTCAGCAAATGCGCAACCATGGACACCCGCTCATATGGGCCAGGAGGGCAGCGGTAAGGGTTTGGCGGAGCAACCATTGCGAATGTACCACCTTGCGGCATCGCCATGATTTGCGCCTTCAGCAGCTCAGTCTGTGACCCAGCTTTATACGCATGTGGCATCGCGTTCTGTGCGCTTAGGTCCCAACCTTCAACAGCACCGTCAACAAAGTCGATACCTGGGCTCAGAACCAGCTTGTCGTATGGAACAGACCCACCGCCAGCAAGCGCAACAGTCTTTGCATCACGATCAACGCCTGTGGCCCAATCATGCACAACGTTCACGCCACCCGCAGCCAAACCGCCGTAGCTGTGGCCGATGGATTGCATATCGCGGAAGCCGCCGATGTACAGGTTCGAAAAGAAACATGTGTAATACGCACGTGTTGGTTCGATCAATGTCACATCAATCTCGCCCTTGCTGTCTTTTGCAAGGTAACGCGCAGCGGTTGCACCACCAGCACCACCGCCCACAACAACCACGCGTGGTTTGCCGTGGCCTGCGCCCATCACCATCGGTGCGGACATGGTTGCAGCGCCTGCTGCTGCCGTGCCCAAAAACACTCGTCTATTCAGTTTCATTGGTATTCCTCCCTAGGTTCAGACCTATTCTAGGTCCTTAAAATATGCAGCTAACGCCGCAATCTCTTCATTGGACAACCGCCCTGCCATCATTTGCATGACAGGATGGGGCCGCAATTTCTGTTTGTAAGCGTGCATCGCAACGGCAAAGTCGTCTTCTGGCCAGCCGACGATGGACGGAATGCCGTCATCCCCGCCCGACGCCTGATGACAAGTCTTGCAATCGCTCGACAAATACTCACCGTATTCCGCATCGCCTTTGATGGCCAAAACCTCTGGTGCAACAATGGTTTGATGCGCCGTTGGCTCCGCTTCAGGAATATTTGCGGGATCATCCGAAAACGTCCGCAAATACGCGAGCAAATTCGCCCGATCTTTTTCCTTCTTCAGACCTTTGAAACTCATCTTGGTCTTAGACACCAACGACTTTGGATTTTCGAAAAACGCATCCATTGTCTCTTCGGTCCACACCAACCCATCCGCACCAGCGCGCTTCATGGATTTTGAGTATTTGTAGTCTTCTAAACCCGCTGCCTTACGGCCAAACACACCATTCAGATGTGGGCCAACACGGTTCTTCGCATCCGCGCCAACCATGTGGCACGCTTTACATTTCTTAAAGACTTTGGCGCCTTTATCCGCGTCGCCGATATCTTCCGCAAAAGACACCGACGCCGCAAACAAAGCCGCCAAAGTTGTTGGGATCAAACAGGTCAGCCGCACAGCCTACTCCCCGTTAGATTTCAGATATTCGATGATCGCATTCAGGTCTTTTTCTTTCTTCAACCCGTTAAACGACATCTTCGTTTTCTTCATGTATTTCTTTGGCTTCGTCAGAAACGCAGTCAGCTCTTCTTCGGTCCAAATCAACCCATCTGCACCGGCAGCCGCCATGGCTTTGGAGTATTTGAACCCATCAGCCGCGCCCGCAGGGGCACCCACAATGTTGTTCAAGCCAGGGCCTGACCCGTTTTTGGCACCCTCACCGATTTTGTGACAGGCCTTACACTTCTTAAAGACTTTCTTGCCCTTTTTCACCAAATCAGCGTCCAACGCCGCAACAACTGGGACTTGTTCTTCCACCACGTCCTGCGCTTCTTCTTCAACCGTTGCTTCTGGTTCCGCAGCTGTTTCTGTTGCTACAGGTTCTTCAGTCGTCTCTTCCGTTGCGGCTGAATTGTCCTGCTCAGGTGTCACGTCCAAAACCATGGCCCGCATTGTGACCTTAACTTCGTCTTTGCAATTCTGCATGCACGGCTCACCCGACCATTTCGGATATTCCGTGGTTGCCCGATCATCGACGATAAACCCGTCCGCATTTGGCATTGCCACTTCAAAGAAGGTCTCATTCGACAGAACAAAATCATCTTCGATCATGTCATTGGAATACAAAATATACGCAACGATTGCGTATGTCTCATCGTCAGTCAGCGTACCTGCCGCACCAAACGGCATAGAGCGTTTCACATAATCAAACGTCGTAGACAGATACGGCCAATAAGACCCAACCGTCTTCAACGGGTCTTCATGATCAAGCGTATCCGCGCCACCAGCCAGCTTTGGCCAGTTGTCGATCCCCTCGGCGAAATCACCGTGGCACGATGCACATTGCTCCGCGAAAATCTCTTCGCCAACAATCGCATCACCAGACCCAACAGGCAGGCCCGTGCCATCTGCACGCACGTCAATGTCCCAAGCCTTAATCTCTTCTGGCAACGCTGTGCGTCCCAGACCAAATTTTTCGGCATAAACAGGGGCAGACACAGACAGTGCCGCCGCAAGGATCAGACCAGATTTAAGAAACTTCGACATTTTCAGCCTCACCATTAGAATTTACCAACCACGTTTGAATGCAGTTGTTGTGATAGATAGAATTCAACCCTCGCACCTCGCGCAGTTGCGCTTTGGTGGGTTGCACATACCCTGTGTCATCCATCGCACGTGATTGCAGCAGCATCTCTTCACCATTCCATTCCGTATCCAGATAGAACCGTGTCAGCGCCATTTTCTCGCCGGGTTTGGCCAGACGGGCTGTTTCCCAAGTGTTACCACCATCTTTGGAAATATCCACGCGCGTAATCGCGCCATTGCCACTCCACGCCAGCCCTGAAATCACCAATGGCCCTTTGCCGTGTGTGATCGGGGATTGTGGGCTTGGGCTTGTGACAACAGATTTTGCATCCATCGCCCATGTCCACTTGCGGCTTGTGCCATCGTCGAGCGTATCAGTGTATTTTGATGTTTCTTCACGGCTTTCCACAGGACCATCCATCACTTCGATACGACGGATCCATTTCACCCACATGTTGCCTTCCCAACCGGGAACAACCAAGCGAACAGGATACCCATGCTCTTTGCGCAGCGCCTCACCATTGGCCTTGAACGCAACCAAACAGTCATCAAGCGCCTTTTCCATCGGAATAGACCGCCCGTTAGACGACGCATCAGCACCTTCTACAAAAACCCATTTGTCTTTCAGATCACCCGCAGTGTCCAAACCAGCTTCTTCAAGCAAGGTCCGCAACGGAACGCCCGTGTATTCCATGTTGTGGATCATACCGTGGGTAAACTGCGCGCCATTCAACTGCGCCCCAGCCCATTCCATGCCTGTGTTCGCCGCACATTCGCAGAAATACACATGGTTTTCCCGTGGAAACCGCTCCAAATCGGCATAGGAAAACACCAGCGGTGTGTCTACCAAGCCATTGATCATCAAACGATAATCTTCTTTCTTCAGCTCAATCGCACCTGAATGGTGCCGTTCAAACGCACAGC
>CAYWIR010000039.1:0-1078 GCA_964458375.1 uncultured Neptunicoccus sp. | reverse complement strand
CCCTGCGGCGTGATCGTTCCATCAAGCGCATGGATCGGCGTAAAGTTGATCGAACTGATCGTATCCGCTGTCAGCCATTCCACATTACGGCGTACAACATCGCCTTCAAACTCAATTGGCAGACCATAGCGAACGGCATCTACACCGTCCCCCAGCTCAGAAGCCCAAGGCTGCAATTCTGTGATCAACGGATCAGGCGTTTGCGCCGCCGCTGCCCCCCCAGTTACAGCCCCTGCCCCAACAGCAGCAGCCCCGCGCAGAAACGCGCGACGGGATGGTTTATGCTTTGTTTCATCTGACATTTTTACTGTCTCCACGTCTTTACTGGGCATCAAATGCCCACAACTTTTACACTAGTGTTCGGATCAAGGCTAATCGTGCCTTGCTTGCGGATGTGCGCTTCCACAACATCCCAAATCTGCGGCCCCTCAGTGCCCTCATTCACACTGGCCCAGCCTGCAACTTGATAGGTTTTGCTTGGATCAATCGCTTCGCCATCTTTCAACAGCGTCATGTTCGTGATGCGGCTGCCCTGCGGCTTGGTCACATCAATTCGATACCCAAGTCCCCCAACGCGCACCATGTCACCGCCTTGTTGATAGTATGGGTCTGGGTTGAACAGATTGTCCGCCACATCCTCAAGCACCACATGCAGGAATTCACCCGTCATTTCAGTACGATAGGCTTCGCCATAGCTCATCGACGTCACATTCCACAAATCTTCGCGTGTAATGTCTTGGCCAGGCAACACCGATGGCCCCCAACGCACGCCAGGGGACAAGGCAATGTCCGCCTCACGCTCTGAAATCAACGCATCACAGATCAAATCGTCCCATGTGCCGTTGAAATTACCGCGCCGATACAGGGTCTGATCATCACCCGTGCGACCGATCACCTCGGACAATTGATCCATATACGGCGCACGTTGCTCATCAATCAGCTTTGTTATCGCTGCATCAGGTTCAATCACATCCGCAAAGATAGGGATCAACTTGTGCTTGAACCCCAGAACACGGCCCTGCTGCACATCCAGATCAACACGGCTAACAAACTTGCCATTGGACCCAGAGGCCACAAC
>CAYWIR010000038.1:0-11443 GCA_964458375.1 uncultured Neptunicoccus sp. | reverse complement strand
CCGCACCTCAAATCGAAACCCGTCCACGTCCTCAACATCCCCGACATCTACCCCTTCATGGATCCCGAACTGATTGACCGCCTCACCAAACGCCTGCGCCCGAAATTGAACCCCTAACCCCAGCTCTTTTTGGTCCAAATATCCAAAATCCAACCCTTGCCCCACGCACCAGACATCGTAAACTCTCCCCATGTCACCTGATCAAATCTTCTACCTCATCCACCTGCCGATCTTCCCCGCTTGGGCATTGCTGTTCCTCGCCCCGAAATGGCGCGGCACGCAGGTCTTTGTTCACACGGCGCTAATCCCACTGGTGCTCGGCCTGCTGTACACGCTGCTGCTCGCGCGGGGCATCATGGGGGAATCCACACCTGGCGCGGGCTTCAATTCCCTCCCTGCCGTTATGGCGCTGTTCGCCCACCCCATCGGCGCGCTGAATTCTTGGGTGCACTTCCTGATCTTCGACCTGTTCGTCGGCGCATGGATCAGCCGCGATGCAATCCGACACAGCATCAAAACACCCGTGACATGGCCGTTCCTCGTGTTCGCCCTCATGTTCGCCCCACTCGGCCTTGCTGCATGGCTGGTGTTCAAGGGCATCACAGGGCGGGGATGGTCTTTACAGGAAACGACCCCATGACCAAAACAACAGGCCACTGCTTTTGCGGCGCCGTCACTTTCGCATTCACAGGACCACAAACATGGGCCTGCTATTGTCACTGCACCGATTGCCGCCGCAACTGCGCAGCACCCGTCACCACCTTTTTGGGCACACCGCTCGATGGGTTCGAATGGACGGGCCAAACCCCAAAACAGTTCAACTCATCCAAAGGCGTCACCCGCCACTTCTGCGACACATGCGGCACGCCCATGGCCTTTCAGGCAGATCACTACGTTGGCGAAATCCACCTCTACGCTGCCACACTCACCGATCCAGACAGTTTTGAACCTCGATCCCACGTCTATTACGACAGCCGCCTCCCATGGCTTCACATGGAAGACGGCCTGAAGAAATACAGCGGGTCTGCCGACTAAGCGAAAAAAACTACCGCCGAAGGGCCGTTAGCCAAATCGTACCCTATAGCGTTTCGATTTTTGTTTGACTCATCGCGTAACGCAAATCCCGTTGTGGCCTTGGCCACAGGCAGGGAATTGCGTTTCAACATAAAGTTGAAACGCTTTAATCATAGCAAACCACCTCATATTCGATCCCATCGTGATCATCGAAATAGAACCGCGTGCCGGGCTCATAGTCCTGATGAGAATTCGGCTCATACCCTGCAGCGCGGACCTTGGCCTCAATGGCATCCAAATCATCCACAACAACAGCCAAATGGTTCAGCCCACCCACTGTTGTGTAACTGTCCTGACGCATTGCCTCCGCCACAGGCTCTTTATACAGCGCAACATAACTGTCGCGCCCGCCCACATGAATGCTGCGCCCATGGGTCTTTGACGCCCCCTCCCAACGCACTGTCCACCCAAACACATCCCCCAGCATTTTCGCACTGCGGTCCAAATCGCTCACGGTGACATTCGCATGTTCCAATCGCACTTCGCTCATAACAATCTCCTTCTTGCGTTTATTAACGATACCACTACGCTACGACCTCAACCTAACTTTAGGTCAAGGATTATTTTCAATGCGTCAAAAAATCGAAAAAACCATATCTATCGGGTACTTATCTTCCCGTACTGGTGTCGCCGTTTCCGCCCTACGCTACTATGAATCCCAAAACCTGCTGCACCCCGAACGCAATGCAGGGGGCCAACGGCGGTTCCTGCGCGCTGACATTCGGCGCGTGTCCTTTATTCTGATTGCACAGCAATTCGGCTTCAGCATCGACCAAATTAAAATTGAACTGGATCGCCTGCCCGCTGGCCGCACCCCAACCAAAACCGACTGGGCAAAGATCGGAACGCACTTTGGCAAAGTCCTCGATCAAAAAATCGCTACCCTACAGGCCATGCGCAACAACCTAGACAGCTGCATCGGCTGCGGCTGCCTCTCGCTCCAATCTTGTGCGTTGTACAATCCAGCGGATTCCGCCGCCAAACACGGCGCTGGCCCCCGCTACCTCATGGGGGACCGTTCGGGGGAACCCTAAACGGGTTTCAGATCATAGGTCTTTTGTTTCAAGAACTTCATCAACCCAGGCCCATCCTTTTCAAAGGATTGCAGCACCTCTGGCTCGATCAACTCACCCACAACAACCTTTTGGTCCTTGTGCATGGCTTTCTTGATCTCATGCAACAGCAGCGACTGGCGCAGCGTCACCGACAGCTTATCCGCAATCTGATAGGCCCGTGAATTTGCTCCGGGGAAAAACACAGGCAAAACCTGCGCCCCTGATTGGCGGATCATCTTGGCTGTGAACGGCATCCAGTCAGGATCCACAACAGGACCAAACCATGTGTCACTGGTCGCAACCGTACCCGCAGGAAACAGCGCGATACAGCCATTGTCTTTCAAATGGGCAATCGCCTCTTTGCGCATCCGAATGTTTGTCTGAATGGCATCAGGCTCATGCGGGAAGGCAACGGGTAACAAGTATTTATCAATGCGCGGCACATGACGCAGAAACGCACGGGCCAAAATCTTGTAATCATCCCGCGCATGGCTCAGCAAATGGGCCATAACAATACCATCGACCAATCCGTGTGGGTGGTTTGACACAACGACCAGCGGGCCCGTCTTTGGAATCGAATCCAGTTGATCTTGCGGTGTCGTCAGTTTGATATCCAGACGGTCCAGAACGGACCTCCAGAAATCAGGGTCGCGATCAGGATCGACCTCCCACTTACGCACCAGCCACAACAGCTTAAGGCGGCCTGTCAGGTTTTCGATCACGCGGATCAAGCCACGCTTCCACGGCGATGTAAATGAACCCGCATAGGTCAGATCAGATGCATTATACGCCTCTGTTCCGCCCGTAGATTCGCGGATCAACTCTTCTTTGGTTTTCATCACTTACCTTCGCCGAAATAATCTTCCACCAATGTCTTGATGGCAGTGCCAAGCTCATCCGCCTGGTTTCCGCTGGTCTCTACAGTAATTTCGCACCCTTTGGAAGCAGCAAGCATCATAAGGCCCATGATGCTGTCCCCACCCACGTCCATCCCGTCCTTGGTGACGGTGGCATCCGCGTCAAACGCCTCGACCGTTTCAACAAACTTGGCCGATGCCCGCGCGTGCAAGCCTTTTTCATTTATGATCGTCAGATCCATCCGCATGGCCTGCCCCCCTTAGCTTATGGAATTTGCAATCCATTGCTGGCGTTAATGTATTTTTTCCCAGCCGTCACCGAAAGCTCAACCGCTTTATCAAGCGGCAAACTGCGTGACTTTGCCAATTTCACCAACATCGGCAGGTTCGCCCCATACATGATCCGACGTCCAGACCCAGTACAGGCTTTCATCGCCAGATTACTTGGCGAAGACCCGAACATATCAACCACGACGACAACACCATCGCCCTCATCCACGCGATCTGCCGCCAAACAGATTTCATTCTGTTTGGCATCACGATCCACTTCGGCCGCCGTTGGGATGGCCTCGATGTTATCCAATTTTCCCAGCACATGCTCCGCCGCGGCCAAATACTCTTTGGCCAACCCACCATGTGCAACGATTACGATCCCGATCAAAGCCGGTCTCTCCTATCTAGCTCAGGCACCCCCGCGCCGTTCCATTTCTCTGTGCCGCTTAGACACTTGCCAGCCTTCGGCTTCAAGCGCCTTGGCCAACTCTTCCGCTACGGCAACCGATCTGTGTTGTCCGCCCGTGCACCCCAAACCAATGCTGAAATGCGCCTTACCCTCATCACGGTACGCTGGCAATAACAGCCGTGCCATTTCAGTTAATTGCTCAAAGAATGCGTGATACGTCGGATCCTCAGAAACATAGTCCAAAACTTCCCTGTCTTGGCCCGTTTTACCCCGCAAACTTTGGTCCCAATAGGGATTCCTAAGAAAGCGGCAATCCATCACCATGTCAATTCCACGCGGCACCCCACGCTTATAAGAAAACGACTGAACAGACACCGCCAAACCCGCAACGCCGGGGGCGCTGAACAGGCTGCCAATCTCGGCCTTAAGGTCATGGGGCGTCAGCGGCGTTGTATCAATCAAAACATCCGCACGGCTGCGCAGGTCCTTCAACAGGTCCATCTCCATCTCAATCCCGCGCAATGGGGTTTCATCTGGGGCCATCGGATGACGCCGCCGCGTTTCAGAATACCTCCGCAACAACGCTTCGGTTTCGCAATCAACATACAACAGCGTCGGTTCGATCATATCGTCGGACCGCAAGCTGTCATAGGCATCCAAAACACCGCTGACGGTAAAATCTCGTGTCCGAACATCAATGCCCAGCGCCATGGGCCGCCCAGTCACAGGCCCAGAAATCAACCGCGGCAGTAACGCCAACGGGATATTATCAATGGTCTCATACCCAAGGTCCTCAAACGCATTAATCGCCGTGCTGCGTCCTGCCCCAGACGGGCCTGTCACCAACACAACGGTCGCATTGCTGTCTGTTATCGGCATATCGTTGGGTTTCAAATGGGCCACTGTTGGGAATCCCACCTTTCAGTCACTGCGCGAACCGCGCCCTAATACGATCAGAGTAGGAGCCAGATTTGGGACATTTCGCGCGTTTATCAAGTTAATTCGCACGCCCATGACCTCACAATCCTGCAACTGTGGCAATCGCGCCTGTGCATCAGCGTCCAGATCAATCACATGACACAGGGCCACATCAGATACAGGTGCGGACCGTAATATCCCCACATTCCGCGCTTCGATCTTGCCTTTCAACGCATCTGGCGCAGACATTTGAACACCTGCACCCGCGCGTTCTAAAACAACCTGATCGTCTGCAACCAAATCAGCGCCAAGCGTTATCATCTGCAAAGCCAGCCCTGATTTCCCACTGCCCGAAGCGCCCAGAATCAAAAAGCCCCGCTCACCAACTGCAACTGCAGTGCCGTGAGCGGGGCTTTCTGTTATCTTTCGCATGGTTTGGGGTTACACAGGCAACCCAACCACAAACCGTGCACCCAATGGCGCATCGCCTTCTTCGGCATCGCGGTCATGGATGTTTTCGGCCCAGATCACACCCTTATGGGCTTCCACGATCTGTTTAGAAATCGACAGGCCAAGACCCGAATTGTTGCCATAGTCATGTTCAGGACGTTCCGAATAGAACCGTTTGAACACTTTGGTCAGCGCCTCTTCTGGGATGCCCGGACCAGTGTCTTCCACAACGATCAGAACGCGGTTGTCCCGTTCGCGGGCCCAAACACGCACCGCGTCTCCGTCACCACAAAACGACACAGCGTTTGAAATCAGGTTCACAAACACCTGCGCAAGGCGGGCTTCCATACCATCAAACATAATCGGCGTATCGGGTTCGACCCAAATCAGCTCAACACCTTTGTCTTTCGCTTCATGGGTGTGGAACTCTGCGATTCGGCTCAGCATCAGGGTCAGATCGAAATCTTCTTCTTCCTCTTTCACCAATTCCGCATCCAAACGGGACGCATTGGAAATGTCAGACACCAACCGATCCAAACGGCGCACGTCATGTTCGATCACATCCAGCAATCGCACACGGCCATCACCTTCTGGTGCAATCCGCAGTGTTTCCACCGCTGAGCGCAAAGACGCGAGCGGGTTTTTGATCTCATGCGCCACATCGGCTGCAAACTCTTCGTTTGTGTCAATCCGATCATAGAGCGCCGATGTCATATCCCGCATGGCGCGGCTTAAGCGGCCAATCTCATCAGGGCGACCCGACAAATCAGGAATGCGCACACGGCTTGCATCATCTTGGCGACCTTCTTTGGTTGTGCCAGCTTCCGCTGCACGGGCCAAATCATGGATCGGGTTCGCAATCGTATTGGCCAAGGCCAAGGACAACACCACGGACACGATCACAGCAAGTAAGAACAACCGCAAAACCGACTGCTGTTCAGCAGCCAACAATGTATCCAGATACCCAGGTTGCGAGGTCAGAACCACTGCCGCAGCGACGGAACCATCCACCATAATGGGTCGGGACACGGCCACAACCGTTTCACCGACCTGCGTCGTTGAACGACGGATCAATTCCTGCCCTGCCAGTGCAGTCTCAGACATTTCTGTCGCGAATAGCTCTTCTGACATCGGCGACGTTTTATCAGTCACGCCCCACAGACCTGGCAAAAAGTCGAGCATATCACCAAGCCATGCAATGAACCCTGTGCCCGCGGCCACGTTCAAATTCGCACCGTCAATTTGCGCTGCAAGAGTCGCGTCAGACAAATAAACCCGTGCGATCAGGCCTTCAGAAACAGGCAAGCCCTCAATCAACGCACTCTTTTGAATGCTTTCATCAAGCAAGCGCGCTTCAATCACGTTGGCATACAACTCTGATTCAACGACCATGCTTGTTTGTCGTTCCACAACCAAGCCGCCATTGAATTTGTTCAGATACAACATCCCAATCAGCAAGATGCACAAAGCCATCAGGTTGAACGTAACAATGCGCCGCGCCAATGCAGAGGTGCGGAACCGTGTTAACTTTTCAAACCCCAGCGAGCGCAGAAATCCGCGTCCACCGCTTAGTCCAATGGCATTTGCAACATTGCGAAACAGATTACCCCGGCCCCCGCGCGGTTCGTCCGTCATATGCTCATCCGCCAAAATGGCCATTATTCTGTGTACCGGTAACCGATACCATACAGTGTCTCGATGGCTGAAAATTCATCGTCTACACTGCGCATTTTCTTACGCAACCGTTTGATGTGGCTGTCGATTGTCCGATCGTCCACATAAACTTGATCGTCATAGGCAACGTCCATCAATTGATCGCGGCTCTTCACGAAACCCGGACGGCTGGCCAGTGCTTGCAACAACAAGAACTCAGTCACTGTCAGGCTGACAGGCTTGCCTTTCCATGTCACTGCATGGCGCAGCGGATCCATGGTTAGTTCGCCGCGTTCGATCAAATTGTCATTTGGCGCGTCTTCGGTTTTACCCGCATCAGACAGCTTTGCTTCTTGGCGACGCAGGATGGCACGAATGCGTTCCACCAACAGGCGCTGGGAAAATGGCTTACGCACATAATCATCTGCACCCATGCGCAAACCGAGCACTTCGTCGATCTCATCGTCTTTTGACGTCAGGAAAATCACTGGCATGTCTGTGCGCTGGCGCAAACGGCTCAGCAAGTCCATTCCATCCATCCGTGGCATCTTGATGTCCAAGACCGCCATATCAGGGAGCTCATCCGTAAACGCATTCAGCGCCTGAAGCCCGTCATTATATGTAGAAACATCGTATCCCTCGGCTTCTAGTGTCATAGACACAGAAGTAAGGATATTGCGGTCGTCATCGACCAACGCAATTTTTGCCATTGTTTGCCCTCGAAAGCTGCCTGCATTTTTTATTTTTATACACTTACTTAGGGGCACGTTTATTAATGGCGCAATTGTTTTTTCCGCAAAGCGGCCCGTTTTTAGCCACAATTTTTCCCAATTTTGTCATTTGAGTCACACTCTCGCCGTTAGGACTAACAAAAAAAGACGGCAAGTTAACGTTAACTGCGCCATAATGCGCCTAGCCTTGGCCTTCCATATCGCGTTCATGGTGATATACAGCGCCCGTTGCTGCGGCAGCGTAGTCATTAAAGAGATCAAGTGTTTTTGTGCACTGCATTAACCCGCTTTGAGGAGCATTAATATGGAAGCAGGTCGCGTAAATCCGACCCAAACGCTGGAAAAAACAGGGATTACAGGGGTTTCAACCGCCCACTATAACCTTCAAGAACCAGCCCTCATCGAAACCTCGGTAAAACGCGGCGAAGGCGAAATTGGTCAAGGCGGCACGATTCTCGTGTCCACTGGCAAATTCACAGGACGGTCCCCCAAAGACAAATTTGTCGTGGATGAACCGTCTGTCAAAGACACGATCTGGTGGGAAAACAACCCGCCCATGGCACAAGACGCGTTTGCACAACTGCACGCAGACATGCTGGCACATATGAATGGCGGCGAATATTTCGTCCAAGACCTGTTTGGCGGTGCTGACCCTGATTACCGCGTGAATGTGCGCATGGTCACAGAACTCGCATGGCACTCTCTCTTTATCCGCACAATGCTGCGCCGTCCCGAATTGGACGAGCTGGACAGCTTTGTACCTGAATACACTGTAATCAACTGCCCGTCTTTCAAAGCAGACCCTGCCAAACACGGCTGCCGCACGGACACAGTGATCGCAATTTCCATCGAAAAGAAGCTGATCCTGATCGGCGGCACGGAATACGCTGGCGAAAACAAGAAATCTGTTTTCTCCCTGCTGAACTACCTGCTGCCAGACCAAGGCGTCATGCCAATGCACTGCTCTGCGAACCACGCAACAGACGATGAAAACGATGTGGCTGTGTTCTTTGGTCTCTCTGGCACGGGCAAAACGACCCTGTCGGCGGACCCTAATCGCATTTTGATCGGCGATGACGAACATGGCTGGTCCGACAATGGCACCTTCAACTTTGAAGGCGGCTGTTACGCCAAAACGATCAACCTGTCTGCCGAAGCAGAGCCAGAGATTTTCGCGACAACGCAAAAATTTGGCACCGTGATCGAAAACATGGTCTACGATCCCTTCACCAAAGAACTGGATTTTGACGATGATAGCCTCACCGCAAACATGCGCTGCGCCTATCCATTGCACTATATCTCCAACGCCTCTGAAACAGGGCTTGGCGGCACACCGCGCAACATCATCATGCTTACATGCGATGCGTTCGGCGTTCTGCCTCCGATCTCTCGTCTGACACCAGCACAGGCAATGTACCACTTCCTGTCGGGCTTCACGTCCAAGGTGGCTGGCACAGAACGCGGCGTGACAGAACCAACTCCTACTTTCTCCACCTGCTTTGGCGCTCCATTCATGCCGCGCCGCCCAGAAGCCTACGGCGCACTCTTGCGTGACCGTATCGCGGCCTCTGGTGCAACGTGCTGGTTGGTGAACACAGGTTGGACAGGCGGCGCACACGGCACAGGCTCACGCATGCCAATCCGCGCCACACGCGCCTTGCTGACAGCGGCTCTCGACGGATCGCTCAACGAAAGCGAATACCGCAAAGACGAAAACTTCGGCTTCGAGGTCCCAACCTCTTGCGCTGGGGTAGCAGACGTTCTGCTCGACCCACGCCGCACATGGGGTGACCCAGACAGCTACGATCAAAACGCGGCCAAACTGGTTCAAATGTTCTCTGACAACTTCGCCCAATACGAAGCCTACGTCAGCGACGACGTACTGGCCGAAAAAGTCGGCGGTTAAAAAACCACTCTACCGAACACAAAAGCCGAGGCAGCCGCCTCGGCTTTTTTCGTTTTGTTTGCATCTTAAGGCCCACTCCAATAGCGTCATTCGCATTATCCATTAAGGACCTTTAAAATGGCAGACATCCAACAACCAAGCTCTTGGCCCATGCCAAAATTCTATTTTTCCGTCACCATGGGGACGGAAAAAATGCAATTTCAAGAAGTCTCCGGCCTCGACGTCGACGCCGAACCCATTGAATACCGCCAAGGCGATTTCACGCCGTCGTCACCCATTAAAATGCCAGGAATTCAAAAAACAGGAAACGTCACCCTCAAGTATGGCGTATTCACATCAGACACCAGTTTTTGGGCGTGGTTCAACGAAGTAAAGATGAACACCGTTAAACCCCAAACGCTCCAAGTCGACCTGATGGATGAAACAGGCAAGTCAGTCAGATCATGGACTCTGCACAACGCTTGGCCCGTCAAAATAACGGGGACTGATCTGAAAGCCGACAAAAACGAAATCGCAATCGAAGCCATCGAAATTGCCTATGAACTCCCATAAAGCGTTTCGACTTTGCATTGAGACAGCCGATATCGCTTTTCGCGTTCGACCGAAGGGAGAGGCCGCGAATAAGCGATTCAAGATTAAGTCGAACCGCTCTAGCATCTCCAAAACATGATGGGCCTCTTCATCTATCTCATCGGCATCAACGCCCTAACCGCGCTGGCTTTCTTCTATGACAAACGTCAATCCCAACGCAGGGGATGGCGCGTGCCAGAAAACACGCTTTTGGGCTTCGCCATTCTGGGCGGGTCCATCGGTGCGAAATTTGCACAAATCAAATTTCGCCACAAAACCCGTAAACAGCCCTTTGCCAACATCCTAACCGTTATCATCGCCCTGCAACTCCTGATCGTGCTCGCGCTGATGATCCCACAAACCCGCGCCCTACTGCTCGCACCAGCACAGTAGCGAAATCTCGCCGCTCACACGCACATGTGCCTTGCTCTGTCATCACGTTTCCCAATATGATTGCGCCATGAAAAACCCGCTCTTTGCCCTTGCCCTTACCGCTTTGCCTATGTCGGCCACAGCGCACCCGCATGTGTTCATCGACGCGGGCATTTCGTTTATTTTCAATGACCAAGGGCAACTTTCCGCGATCAAAGTCTCTTGGGCTTACGATGATTTCTATACGATGCTTCAACTCGAAGACATGGGCCTTGATGCAGATGGGGACGGTATCATCACCGTGGCCGAACAGGAAAAACTGACAGGCTTTGACACACGGTGGGACGCGGACTTCGAAGGCCATATTGCCGTCACCTTCGCCGAACGCGCAGTTAAACTGTCTCGTCCCGTTCAACCTACCGCAGAACTCAACGATGGTCGTCTTTACACGTCACACATCCGCACACTCAAAACACCAATCGACGTCGCCCAAAACACGCTGTCGCTCAAGGTCTATGACGAAAGCTACTACTCCGCCTACACGCTCGATCTTGGCGCAGAAATCCTAAACCGCGCGGGCTGCGAAATGGAACAAATCCCAGCCGACCTTGGCAAAGCCTATGATGTGGTCGAACAACTTCTGTACGGTGACACCTCTAACGCAGAAGACAATTACCCTGCCGTTGGTGAAAACTTCGCCGATACACTGACCCTATCATGCGCACAGTCTTCCTAGGGATCGCGCTTCTTGCGGGCGCCGCACTCATCCTGCTTTGGGCAAGCGGCGGCTTCGATCAACTCTCTACTTGGGCGGCCGCAGGTCAACGCACGTTTCAAAACCAAATGGCCGCCAGCCTCCGCGCTTTGCGGGCAGGTGACACAGGCGCGGTTCTGACGCTAATGTCCGTCTGTTTCGCATACGGCTTCTTTCACGCCGTAGGCCCCGGCCACGGCAAAGTCCTCATTGGGGGCTACGGCCTTGGCTCGCGGGTGGCCATGCTCCGCCTCACAGGCATCGCCCTGTTGTCGAGCTTGGCCCAAGGACTCACCGCAATCATCCTTGTCTATGCCAGCATTGCCTTCATCGGCCTCACGCTCAAACAAATGGTTGCCAGCGCCGAGACCCTGTTCGCCCCGCTCAGCTATGCCGCCATCGCCCTTGTGGGCCTGTGGCT
>CAYWIR010000037.1:0-11512 GCA_964458375.1 uncultured Neptunicoccus sp. | reverse complement strand
ACCGCGATCGGCATCCTGCGCTGGCGCTGTTTTTGGAATGTGATCCTACGCTGGTTGATGTGAACGTGCATCCCGCAAAATCCGAGGTGCGGTTCCGTGATCCAGGTATTGCGCGGGGGCTGATTGTGTCGGCGCTGCGCCATGCGTTGGCGGAGGCTGGGCATCGGGCGAGCACGACAGTTGCAGATGCGACCCTTGGCGCGTTTCGCCCTGAAACGCGGCCAGAAGGCGCGGTGTATCAGATGGATCGCCGCCCTGTGCAGCCGCATTATCAACCGATGCAAAGCGGGTTTGCAGAGGCCCCTGCGCCATCGGCGCGGTTTGAGCCTGTGGTGGAAGAGGTGGTTGAGGATCAGCCGCTGGGGGCTGCGCGGGCGCAAGTCCATGAGAATTATGTGATAGCGCAGACAGCTGATGGGATCGTGATTGTCGATCAACACGCGGCCCATGAACGGTTGGTTTATGAACGTTTGAAAAACCAGATGACGCAGAACGGCGTGGCGGCGCAAGCGTTGTTGATCCCTGAGATTGTCGAGTTGGCTGCCGACGATCATGCGCGCGTGATGAATGCCGTGGCCGAGCTTGCGGGCTTTGGTTTGGTGATTGAAGATTTTGGTGGATCAGCGGTGTGTGTGCGCGAGACCCCTGCATTGCTGGGTGAGGTGAACGCTGTGGCTTTGGTGAATGACATTGTCGACGAACTGTCAGATTTGAACCAAACGCAAAGTGTTAAGGATAAGCTGGAAGCAATCCTGAGCCGTGTGGCCTGTCATGGGTCCATTCGCTCTGGCCGTGTGATGCGGGCGGAGGAAATGAACGCGCTGCTGCGTGAGATGGAAGCGACACCGCATTCAGGGCAGTGCAACCATGGGCGGCCGACCTATGTGGAGTTGAAGTTGCAGGATATTGAAAAATTGTTTGGACGCCGCTGATGGAGCAGATTGATTTTAATGACCCGTTGGTGCTGGCGATATGTGCGCTGGGCGTTGTGTTGCTGCTGGTGTTGTTCTTGCTGATCTTCGCGTTGCGCGCGTCTGGTCGTGCCGCAAAGGCAGCGGAGCCATTGGCAAACCAGATGTTGATGATGGGTGAGGGCCTGAAGGCCATGAACGAGAGCCAGCATGTGTTAAAAGGCGGATTGGACAGCGTGGCAAATTCGCAGGCGCAGGCCATGCACACCGTTGAAGCGCGGCTGGGCCATGTTCAGCAGCAGATGCAGGACAAGCTGCACGAAGGGGCGATGAAAAATGCGCGCGCACTGGCGGAATTGCAGGAGCGGATGAAAGACACCCTGCAAGGCAGTAGCGAGAAAACGACCCAGTCTTTGACGCAATTGCAGGAACGGTTGACGACGATTGATAAGGCCCAGACAAATATTGAAAAGCTGTCGGGTGACGTGCTGTCCTTGCAGGATATTCTGTCAAATAAGCAGACGCGCGGGGCATTTGGGGAAATTCAGCTGAATGATATTGTGCAAAAGGCGATGCCGCCTGATGCCTATTCGTTTCAATCAACATTGAGCAATGGGAAGCGGGCAGATTGCCTGATCCATTTGCCAAACCCGCCCGGGCCGATTGTAATCGACAGTAAGTTCCCGCTTGAAGCCTATGAGAAAATTCGCAATGCAGACACGCAGGCCGAATTGCAGATTGCGGCGCGAGATATGAAAACGGCGGTGCGGGCGCATATCAGGGCTATATCGGAAAAATACATCATCGACGGGGAAACGGCGGATGGGGCGCTGATGTTTTTGCCATCCGAAGCGGTCTATGCGGAATTGCACGCGAATTTTGCGGATGTGGTACGTGAAGGGTTTGATGCGCGGGTTTGGATCGTGTCGCCAACCACCTGCATGGCAACGCTTAATACGATGCGGGCTGTTTTGAAAGATGCGCGTATGAAGGAACAGGCGGGGGCCATTCGTAAAGAGCTTGGCCTGTTGAACAAAGACGTTGGTCGGTTGGAAACGCGGGTTGGGAATTTGGATCGGCATTTTGTGCAAGCGGCCAAAGATGTTGAAGAGATCAAGATTTCAGCCACCAAAGCGGGAAATCGAGCCAAACGGCTTGATGCGTTTGATTTTGCTGAGGTCGAAGAAGACTCCGCGCAAAATATCGTTCGCATTGCGCCAGATGAGACCTAACTAGGCTGCAAATTGACGCGGTGGGCAGTTGATGCTTGATCGGGTGCGTTGCTTGGCGTTCAACGGGGGGATCACGTTGGAGTATGGCCATGTCTTTGTCTGGGTTAGAAATTCATCCTGAACGCATTGCGCTGAGCAATGAACTGCACGCGCGACCTTTTCCAATGCTTCAGGCGCCCAGCAGCGCGGCGTCCATTGCGATTGAGCGGGACAGCGCAAACCCAGATGCGGATCGGGATCATTTGATCGCCTTGATGGATCGGTACGGCGCGGCACATCCTGCGCCAGGTGCGTCGCATCACTCTGCTGATTTGGGCAAAGTGCGTTTGAAGTGGGAGCGCCATTCCGAGTTTGCGACCTATACTATCTTTGCGGATGAGGTGGCGGATGTTCCCTTTTCGGGAGACCTTTTTCAACATTTCCCTGACGCATGGCGCAAAGAAAGCCCTGGGCGTTTGTTGTCGTCTGTTTTGGTGCGCATTGAGGCCGCGAGCACGCCCGAGGCCGTTGTGAAGCGGGTTCAAAAGGTTGGCAAAGACTGGTTCTTTGACGAGGCTATGGCGGCGGCTTTTGTTTTGGAAAAAGAGGCGGCCATTGTTGGGGATTTCCGTTTGGATGCGCAGGGGCACATTCGATTTGCGGTGTTCCAAGTGGGGGAAACGGGGGCGCATCGCATGGGGCGCATTGTGCAGCGCCTGATTGAGATCGAGACCTATAAAACCATGTCGATGCTGACCCTGCCTATTGCGCGTGACGTGTTTGCACGGCTAACGGATTTGGACCGTGACCTTGGCAAAGTGGTTGCGGGCATGACGGAAGATTCGGACAGCCCGCAAGAGGATTTGAACCATCTGTTGGATATTTCCAGCAAGGTTGAGAGCTTTTCTGCGGAAACGGCGTTTCGGTTTACGGCGGCAGAAGCCTATTCCGCCTTGGTGTATTCGCGTGTGGATGTGCTGCGCGAAGAACGTTTGGCGGGGTATCAACTGTTTTCGGAGTTTATGATGCGGCGGTTTGAGCCAGCGATGCGGACGTGTCGATCCGCGTCGTTACGGTTGGCGGATATTTCGGGACGTGCGGCGCGGGCTTCGCGGTTGTTGGGGACGCGGGTTAGCGTGCATGGCACGGAGCAAAATCGCCAAATTCTGGAGACGATGGACAAACGTGCAGCGCTGCAATTGCGGCTTCAAGAAACTGTTGAAGGGCTGTCTGTGGTCGCGATCAGTTATTACGCGGTGAACTTGATCGTCAAAGTTCTGTACCCGTTTGGTGCGCGTTTTGAGCTGAACGAAAGTTGGATTGGGGCCATGGTGGTGGTCCCAGTTGTTTTGGTTGTCTGGCTGATGGTGAAGAATATTCGCAAAATGGCGGAAAAGAGGGAGCCTTAAGCCGCTTTTGATTTCCCAAACCTTGGGCGGCTGCTTAGATGCGGAAGAACGGTTGCAGTATTCTTGGAAGCAAGCTGTTGAACCGCAAAGGTGCATCGGTGGCTGCGATGCAGATGCAATCTGCTTCACTGCTTGCAACGGGCTGGTGATTTAGATCCTCGTTCGCGATTTCAAGATCGCCGCGTGCGAAGGTATCGACTTCGTCCGAGAAAGAGCCTTGCAACACGAGTGTAAGTTCCGTTCCACGGTGGCCGTGATCTGGCACGGATTGACCCGCTGGAATGTACAACAGGCGGGCTTGTGCTTTGCCTTTGGTTGGCAAGATGGCCTGTTTCACGCCGCCGCCAAGGGAACGCCATTTCACTTTGTCTACGTCACCGCCGACATAATCTTGGATAGCAGCAGGCAGAATGCCAGCCGCCTTTGGCTTTGTTGAAACGGTTTGATCGGACTTGATCCGATCGAGCGTGGCGGCAAAGGCATCTGTGTCCATGCTTACGCTTTGGCAGTCTTCCATAACGCAAGCGCCAACGGCTTCGTAGCTGCCAACAAGTGCGCGGCCTTCGTCAGACAGGCTTATGTGTGATGCCACGACGAGGTCAAAGGCTTCGGGCAATACACCTGCGGCGTAGCCCATGGCCAGTTGTTCGTTTAAAACGTGATTTACAGTCATTTCATTCACTCACTTAACGTCTGTCTGAGGCGATCAAGCGCCAATCTAATGCGGGATTTGATTGTGCCAAGGGGCAAGCCCGTTTCTTTGGCCAATTCCGCATGTGTTAACTCTCCGAAATATGCGCGGCGCACGATGTCTCGTTGCTTTTCAGGCAGTTCGTTCAATGCCTTCGCGAGTTTTTCGGTTTCTTGTTGAAGCGCCATAGCGTCAGCGGCTTCGGGTTCTGGTTCGGGGCCCCAAGGGAGATCATCTGGCTGGGGGCGGGCGGCGCGTCGGAACGCGTCGATTTTCTTGTTGCGCGCAATTGTAAAAATCCAAGTGGCGGCAGAGGCCCGTGTGGGATCGAACAGATGTGCCTTGTTCCAAAGTGTTACCATCGCTTCTTGAGCACATTCTTCTGCCGTGTTGGGCGAGGTCCCAGATTTGATCAAAAAGCCTTTGATGCGGGGGGCGAAGTGATTGAATAGGGCAGCGAACGCGGCTTCGTCGCGATCATCACGCACGCGCAGAATGAACGCCCCCCAATTGATGGGTTGGTCCGATTGAGCCGGAGGCCGCGTCATGCTTTTCCTTCGCTTTGGATGCGTTTTGGCGAGACTGGGGAGCGCGTGCGCCGACGGCGCGGCCCCTTTTTCAAGTACTGAGGTTTCTTGCAACATAAATGGTCTACGGCGGCGATCAACGATTGGATCAATGAAACCTGAAAAAAGTTATCAAGCGAAAGGGCGCAATCAATTCTGGGGTTAAGTGATCCAATCGCTTGGGGGAGGCGTAGAAAGGATACCAATACCATCTAAGGAATACAGAATGCCGTTTGAATACGCCCCAAGTGCACCCCTGAAGATCGCAGTGATCGGGGCTGGTATCTCTGGCATGGGTGCCGCGCACATGCTGTCAAAAGCGCATAACGTGACATTGTTTGAATCTGAAAAACGGTTGGGTGGGCATGCTCGCACGGTTGTTGCAGGTAGAAATGGGGACCAGCCCGTAGATACGGGGTTCATCGTGTTCAACTATGCCAACTACCCGCGATTGACGGCCTTGTTTGAAGAATTGGATGTGCCTGTTGTCAAAAGCAATATGAGCTTTGGCGTTTCAGCAGATGGTGGACGTGTTGAATACGCGCTGAACGATTTGGCGGCGTTGTTCGCGCAAAAGCGCAATGTGGTGAACCCGAAATTTTTGGGGATGCTGGTCGATATCATGCGGTTTAATTCCAAGGCGCTTGAGATTGCGAATGATCCTTCGGTGACGCTGGGCGAATTGATGACGCGGTTGCGCATGGGGGAATGGTTCCAGAAATATTATCTGTTGCCATTTTCAGGTGCGATTTGGTCCACGTCTTTGGAACAGATGATGTCGTTTCCTGCGCAAGCGTTGATGCGGTTCTTCCAAAATCACAACCTGCTGGGCGTTTATGGTCAGCACCAGTGGTACACCGTTGATGGCGGGTCCATCGAATATGTCACCCGTTTAGAGGCCGCGATGCGGCGTCAAAGCTGTGATATTCGTCTTGGTGCGGATGTAGCAGGCGTGCGGCGCACGGAGCACGGTGTGGATGTGCGCACCCGTGCAGGCGTATGGGAGAGTTTTGATCGAGTGGTGTTTGCCTGCCATTCGGATCAGGCCCTAAAGATGTTAGAAGACCCGTCAGCAGATGAAACGGCATTGCTCGGTGCGATCAAGTATCAAAACAACCGTGCAGTTTTACATGCGGACCCCGTTGTCATGCCAAAGCGCAAAGCCTGTTGGGCCAGTTGGACTTATTCCACGGCGCAACAGAACGTATCGGACCCTGTTGGGATCACCTATTGGATGAACTCGCTTCAGAACATTCCTGACTCTGATTTGTTGCTGGGGTCTTTGAACCCAAGTGTGAGTTTGAAAGATGAGCTGATTTATGAAGAAACAAATTTCATGCATCCCGTGTTTGATCGCGCGGCCTTGGATGCGCAAGACAAGCTGAAAGACCTGCAGGGGACGCGCAATACGTGGTTCTGTGGGGCGTATATGCGCAATGGGTTCCACGAAGATGGATATTCCAGCGGTGTAGATGTGGCTGAAGATATGGGGATGATCGCGCAATGGTCATGAGCCCAGAACATATCTGTGGACACACCTACCACGGTCGCCGTGGCGCGATAAAAAATGCGTTTCGGTATCGCGTGGATTATGTGTTGTGTGATCCAGAGGCAGCGGCCAAAGGCCCGCGCTTGTTTTCACGCAACAAGGGCAATGTGACGGCGTTGCATGATGTGGATCATGGCGGTGTTCGTGGTGCTGGCCAAGGCGTGGCTTGGGTGCGCGAGGTTTTGGCAGAGCATGGGTTTGATGGACTTGCTGACCAGCGCATTCTGTTGCTGGCGCAGCCCCGTGTGTGGGGCCATGTGTTCAACCCTGTGAGTTTCTGGTTGGTCTTTGATGAACAGGACGTGCTGCGCATCGTTATCGCCGAGGTGAACAACACCTATGGGGATCGGCATTCTTATCTGTGTCATCACAAAAACCTGGCCCCGATCTTGCCAACAGATCGGTTGAAAGCGCGTAAGAATTTGCATGTGTCCCCGTTTCAACCCGTGGCTGGGGAGTACACATTTCGGTTCGATGTGACAGATGCCCATATCGGGATCGTGATTGATTATCAAAGTGCCGAGAGCGGCGTTTATGCGACGTTCCACGGCCCACGCAAACCCATGACCAATAGGTCGATTGTGGGGGCTGCCATTGCGCGGCCCATGGGATCGTTGCGTGTTCTGGCGTTGATCCATTGGCAGGCGCTGCGCCTGTGGTGGAAAGGTGCGGGTTTCCGCGCGCGCCCTCATGCCCCAAAAACGGAGGTTTCATCATGAAGACCGTCAAAACACTTCTGGCAGCTTTTGCTGTTTATGCGGCAATGCAGGCACCAGCCTTTGCTGCCCCGACCGAAGTTGTAAAAGAGCTGTCTGCGCCACAGTTGCAGGGCAGCCATACGGCGCGGTTCTGGGGGTTTAAGCTGTTCAATGCAGAATTGTGGACCAGCAAAGCAGGGGCGTTTCGGTTTGACCAGCAATTCGCACTAACGCTGAGCTATCTTTACCCGTTTTCCCGAGAAGTCTTGGCGCGGTCCTCGGTTGAGGAAATTGCCCGTGTGGAAGGTGGCAATCCAGATGATTTCGCACGGCTTGAAAAGCAGTTGATGGGGTGTTTGGTCGATGTGGATAAGGGCACGCGGATTACGGGTGTGGCCGAGAGCGGTTCCAAAGTTGCGATGTATGTGAATGGGCGCAAGAGCTGTACCATGTCCTATCCAAACCTGCGGGAGCGGTTCTTTGGCATTTGGTTGTCGCCAACATCGCGTGATGCCAGAGGCGCAAAACGTTTGCGTGGGAGCAGCTAAGTGACCAGAGATTGGAACATGGGGCTGCATCGGTATTCCGCTTTTGCAGGTGTTTTAGCAGCGGCTGGATTGCCGCTCTATATCCATGCGCCAAAGTTCTATGTGGATCAGTATGATCTGTCTTTGAGTGTGATCGGTTCGGCCTTATTGGGCCTGCGATTGCTGGATTTTGTTCAAGACCCGATTTTGGGTTGGGTCGTGGACCATTTAGGCCCGTGGCGTGGTGTGTTTGCGGGCGCGATGACGGCACTGCTGGGCGGGGCCATGGTTGCGTTGTTTGCTGTGCCTGCACCGATCAACCCTTTGATCTGGTTTGTTCTGTGCCTTGCGGTTTTGTTTACGGCTTTTAGCGCGCTGTCCATCCTGTTTTATGCCCGCGGTATCGTCAAAGGCGATAGCCTTGGGGAGGATGGTCACGTGCGTTTGGCGGGCTGGCGCGAGAGTGGCGCGTTGGTTGGCATTTGCATTGCGGCAATTCTGCCGACGATTTTTCTGAGTTTTGGGTTTGGTGCGCCACTAGCTGTGTTTTCGATTGTGTTCGCTGTGGCCGCGGCGGTGGGTGCCGCGATGATGGCGCAGGAATGGGATGGCACGACGCGTGTTGAGCCAACGCATTTGCGGGTATTGCTGGCTGATCCTGTGTTGCGGCAACTGTTGTTGGTTGGTCTGTTGAACGCCGCCCCCGCAGCCGTAAGTTCGAGCCTGTTTCTGTTCTTTGTGGAATACCGTTTGGGCAGCGAAGCCAGTGCAGGGCCATTGTTGTTGCTGTTCTTTTTGTCTGCAGCGGCAAGTGTCCCTGTTTGGGCGTGGATTGCCCATGTTCGGGGTACAAAGTGGACGTTGTTGGTGGGTATGATCATGGCGGCTGTGACCTTTAGCTTTGCGGTCACGCTTGGGCATGGTGATGTTTGGGGATTTGCGGTGATCTGCCTGTTTTCAGGTGCGGCGCTGGGCGCAGATATGACCCTGTTGCCAGCGATGTTTAGTGCGCGTGTAAAGATGGTGCATTCAGGCGGGGGGCAAGCCTTTGGGCTGTGGAACTTCTGTGCGAAATTTACACTGGCACTGGCGGCTGTGACTGTGTTGCCCGTGCTGGATCATGCTGGGTTTTCAACCCAAGAAACGAATTCACCCCATGTGTTGATGGTGCTGACCGTCACATATGCTGTGGTGCCGACTGTTCTAAAACTAATAGCTTTGGCGGTTCTGTATTGGACGCCGATAGAGGAGACCCAATATGTCTGAATTTTTTATGTTTATGATGGGGGCGACACTGATGGTGCTGACCTTCATTTTTGTGACACGGTATCTTGGTTTCCGTGCGCAGCGCCCGCAGGACTATGCGGTAGGTGGTCCAGAGTTTGATATCCGCAAGCATCTGGATGGGCCATTGATCTGCGAGGGTGTGCTTTATGGGCCAATGGGGCGCGTGACATCACGGTTCGTGGCGGACATGCATGGATCTTGGGACGGGAACAAAGGCCATTTGGTTGAGAACTTTCAATTCGACAGCGGCACCAATCAGCGGCGCGAATGGTTTTTGACGTCTAAGAACGATGGTACGTTTGATGCCGAAGCCCCTGATGTGATTGGTGTTGGGCAAGGCGTGCAAATGGGATCTGCGATCCAGTTGAACTATCGCATTAAGCTCGCCGAGGCGGCGGGTGGGCATGAATTAGACACGACGGATTGGATGTACCTGCTCGACAACGGCACGTTGGTAAACCGCAGTCAGATGCGCAAGTTTGGGATCAAAGTGGCCGAACTGGTAGCAACAATTCGCAGGGCGGATGCCTAATGCAAGCGGGATCGCGATATTGGTTGGTTGGTGCGTCTGAGGGGCTGGGCCGTGCGTTGGCGCATAGCCTGTCAGAGGCGGGGATCGAATTGGCGTTGAGTGCGCGCAATGGTGAGCGATTGGAAGAGCTGGCACAGAGCCTGCCAAACGCGGCGTCTGTGCATCCTGTGGATGTGACTGATGCGCAGGCCGTGGAAAAGGCAGCCATCGAGATTGGACCGATTGACGGCGTGATTTACGCGGCGGGCGTTTACTGGCCAATGGCGGCAAAGGCATGGGATGCCAAAGCGGTGGAGGCCATGTGCGATATCAATTTCACAGGTGCGGCGCGGGTCATGGGGGCCACGGTGCCAAAGATGATCGAACGCAATAGGGGCCATGTTGTTCTGATCGGCAGCTTGTCGGGGTTTCGTGGGTTGCCGGGTGCGATCGGTTATGGGGCCAGTAAGGCGGGCATGATGCATCTTGCTGAAAACTTGTATGCAGAGCTGCATCGCACGGGCGTAAAGGTGCAGTTGGTGAACCCTGGTTTCATCAAAACCCGTTTGACCGCTAAAAACGAATTTAACATGCCGTTTGTGATGGGCCCAGAAGAGGCCGCAGAACACGTGGTTGCAGCGATGCGATCCAATCGCTTTCAAAGCAATTTCCCACGGGTGTTTTCGTGGTTGTTTCGGGGGGCGAATTTCTTACCAGCTTGGGCGTATTACCGACTGTTTGGCAGCAAAGACGGTGGCGAAGACAATCCTGCGTTAGAGGCGCGATCAAACCCGCACGCGGCAGAGTAGGCGTTAGGTTTTTGACAAAAAGGCGGTGACTGTTTTTAAGGCCGCGCCATCGCGAAAGCGTTTGTATTCAAGGTTCAAGCCACCGTCTGTTAGGCTGCGGTGGTACTCCTGCACCATGTAATTGCCGTCTTCGTCAATCAGCAGTGAAAACACGCTAAGGGTGTCTCCTGTCAGGCGCGCCCAAACGTAAGGGTCGCCCTTTAGCGGGTCGAGGGGAACGGCTTTGCCAAACACATTTGTTTTCATGGCAGAAGCAAAGATGTTGTCCCGTTGCGATGGTGTGAAGGTGATGGTGTATTGGTTTTCCTTAATGCGCCCGTCTGATTTGCGGATGGTTGAGGTCCAAGCAACTGTAAAGCCGTTCTTCGCTTCTGAAATGGTAACGCTCATGTCGCGGTCGGCTTCTGATCCGTCATCAGGCATTTGGGCGGTGCCTGTGAATGTGCCCAAAAACGCGGTGATGTCTGCGGCAAAGGCATGTGCGCCAGATAATGCAAAGAGGACGGCTGTGACGGCGAGAAGGCGTTTCATGGAGACTCCGATCAATGGATGCGAGTTGTGAGCAGCGTACCACAGGGCGTGAAAGGGGGCCATGGGGCAAGCGAACCCGCAGGTCGCAACGCCGTTATCGAGCGGGAAAATGTCGATTATCCACTGTGATGAGTTTGGGCTTCGTGGTCTATGTGTTGCAATGCCTACAGTCCTGGGAGATTCCGCTATGGCCGACGCAATTCAATTCACGCTAGACGGTCAAGTTGTCGTCGCTGGTCCAGATGAAACCATTTGGGAAGTTGCGAAACGGGAAGGCACGACCATTCCGCATTTGTGTCATTCTGGAGAAAAGGGCTATCGGTCTGACGGCAATTGCCGCGCCTGTATGGTGGAAGTGGACGGCGAGCGGACACTGGTTGCGTCTTGTATCCGTAAGCCATCCGAAGGGATGGTGGTGAAGTCTGAAAGCAACCGTGCGCAGACCGCCCGCAAGATGGTTATGGAAATGTTGGTTGCGGATCAGCCAGAGCGGGACGTGGCGCATGACAAGTCTTCGCATTTCTGGGACATGGCCGATTTGAACGGCGTGACAGACAGCCGTTTTCCGAAGATTGAAAAGGATCGCATTCCGCTGCTGGATGACAGCCATGTTGCGATGTCTGTGAACCTTGATGCCTGTATTTCCTGTAATCTGTGTGTTCGCGCCTGCCGCGAAGTGCAGGTGAATGATGTGATCGGCATGGCGGGGCGCGGCCACGACAGCCAGATCGTGTTTGATATGAATGATCCCATGGGCGACAGCACTTGTGTGGCTTGCGGCGAATGTGTGCAGGCCTGCCCCACGGGGGCTT
>CAYWIR010000036.1:0-11640 GCA_964458375.1 uncultured Neptunicoccus sp. | reverse complement strand
ACGAGTTGCCCCGTATCCCCGTTTGTCGCGCGCGCGATCAGATCAAAGGTTGCATCAGAGGATAGGTTTGAAACGCTATGCCCCATCGACCGCGTCTTTCCCCAACGTTTTGGGATCCAATGCGTAATGTGCGCCACAGAATTGGCAATCGGCGGTAACAAAGCCGTCTGTGGTTGTCATCGATCTGATGTCTTTGGCCGAATAAATCGACATGGTTTGGCGCACTTTGTCCTCGCTGCAAGTACAGCCGAACGCGATAGGTCGAGATGGAAAAATCCGAGGCGTTTCTTGGTGGAACAAACGGTGCAACAGTTGTTCTTGCCCAACGTGAGGACCAACCAATTCCATCTCTTCGACGGACTCCATCAAGACGGTGGCACGATTCCAATTTTCGGCATCATCATCTGCAAGCAAGTCTTCTGGCAGCAACAACCCTTCTTCGCCAGATGGTGCATCTGCCATAAGCGGGGAGGCTTTGGGCATGTGCTGTACCATAATGCCGCCCGCCCGCCATTTTGCGGTGCCATCGCCATGGTCTTCTTGTGCGGCGACTGTTGTGAAACGGGTCGGCAGTTGCTCTGACTGGGCGAAATAGGTTTCGGCACATTTGGACAGCGAACCGCCTGCCAAAGGTGTGATGCCTTGATAGGGTTGTTTGCCCTCGCCTTGGTCGATCAGGATCGCAAACATGCCTTTGCCGATCAAATCAAACCCAGTTTGCGTGCTGTCCGCGATTGCGTCCGCATCAAAGCTGGCATAGGCGCGAATCTTTGCAGGCTCGCCCTCTTCGGTTGGCGCAAAATAGTCTGTGGCAATGATCCGCAAGGGGCCATTCCCACGAATTTGCAGCGACAGTTTCCAACGCAGATCAATGGTTTGCCCAATCATCGCAGTTAAAAGCGCGGCTTCTGCAACTTGGGCAGAAACGGTTAATGGATAATTGTGTTGGCTCAGAATCTGATCGAGCGTGCTGTCCAAGCGCGCAACACGCCCCCGTACGTCAACCGCATCCAATTGAAAGGGAAGAATTTTATCATCCCAGACTGGGTTATTTTGATCTGTTTGCATGGCTCATACTCTTGTTAAGCTGTCGAAATAGTGTTGTTTTTAAAGAAGTGCAAATGCTGCGCTGAACCAGTGCGATTTGAAGGAAAAAAGAAATGCGGCGATTCGGGGACCCATGCAAAAATGGCAGGCGATATGTGCGCCGTCCTGGCGCCTATGCGATTGTGTTTGATGGCACTGATTTGTTGCTCACTCTGCAAGACGCGATAGAGCTGGAATTGCAGTTACCTGGCGGTGGTATTGATGCCGGTGAAACCCCCATTCAAGCCTTGCACCGCGAAGTTTTTGAGGAAACGGGGTATCACATTTCACAACCCCGTCGATTGGGAGCATACCAACGATACACGTTTATGCCAGAATACGATCTGTGGGCGCATAAGATTTGCCACATCTACATGTGTCGGCCGACTTTGCGGATTTCGGAACCACCAGAGCCTGAACATACCCGTGTTTGGATGGACCCGACTGCGGCACTGGGGATTTTGTCGAATGATGGGGATAAGCACTTTTTGGGCCAGTGGCTGTCAGGATGCGTTTGAAACGGGTTCTGCGAATTCTTTAAATTCAAACAAAATGGCGGATACATCATCGCCAAAAGGGTGTTCGTTTGCAAATGCGGTCAGTTCCCACATCAGGTCATTGATAAATTCTGGCCCGCTGCCTGAAATATGCTTGTGAAGGATTTCTTCTAACCCGTCTTCATCAAGCAAATCACCGCCTGCGTTTTGACACTCGGTTACGCCGTCTGAATACAGAAACAGGCGATCCCCTTTCTTTAGTTGCAGTTCAAAGGTTTCAAAATCCAAATCGGGCATAAGACCAATGGGTGGACCACCGTCGCCGTAGTATTTAACCCCCGAATCAGGATTGAACACGACGGGATAAGGGTGGCCTGCCTGCACCATTTTCACGACACCTGTTGTTAAATCCACATCTGCAAAGGCCAATGTGAAATAGTGTTCGGTTTCCAATTCCTCCATCATGCGCTGGTTTAAGGCGGTGGCGATATCCGCTGGATCACGATGGACGTACTCACCTGTTGGCAGTCGATCAAAGGCAACGTTTTGTTCTTTGTTGTGTGCGCTGAGGTATCCCGCCAAACGTGCCGTAAGCAAAGCAGAAGAAATTCCATGGCCCGACACGTCGATAGAATAGAGCCCCAAACGCGTTTCAGAAAAGCTGAAAAAGCCGACAAGATCGCCGCCTACATGGGCGCTTGATTGAAACAGCAAAGACACTTCCCCGCAGGGAATTTCTTTGTGTCGTATTGGCACCAAGGACTGCTGGAGCTTTTCTGCTTCTGCTAAGTCTTTGTTGATTTCTTCATAGAGTGTTTGCAGTTCTTCCAGCGCGTTTGCGACAGTTTCATTCTGATCAATCAGCTTCTGCTCCATGTCCAAAACGCGTGTGCCAGCACGAATTCGGGCCTTTAATTCTGCGGAGTTTACTGGCTTTGATAAGAAATCATCCGCGCCAATATCCAACCCTTTGGCCACATCATTCTTTTCGTTTTTTGACGTGAGCAGGATGAAATATCCGTATCTTTCCCGTGATAGTTTTCGAAACTCACGGCAGAATTCCAGCCCGTCCATTTCGGGCATCATCCAGTCACTGATCACCAAATCAATTTCTTGCGACTTGCAGACCGCCAATGCCTCGGTTCCGCTGGCGGCTTCGGTCACTTGGAATCCCCATTTTTTGAGGCTGAGAGAGACAATACGGCGTTGCAACTTGCTGTCGTCCACCACGAGCACGCGGAGTTGCCCAGCCAAATCATTTGATGGAACCATAACCTGTGGTTCGCTTTGCGCTTCGATGTGTTTCACTGCCAACCTTTAGAAATTGTTTGAAGCACCTTGGACCCTAGGATTTAATTTTCTGTGAAAAGAACCTTGGTGCATCAAAATGCGGGATAACCAATTGTTAGAGTTCCTTAGGTTAAGTGCCGTCAGAACTAATAATGTCCGCACCTTAAGAGGAATCTAAGATGATAAACTGGAGCCAGATCAAGCAATTAGAGGAAGATGTTGGCACAGAGGACCTTGAGGAGGTGGTAACACTGTTCTTATCAGAAGTGGATGAAGCGATTGGGGAGTTGGAAACGGTTACTGCGTGCGGCCCAAAACAAGTTGCAGAGGCGCTCCACTTTCTAAAAGGCAGTGCATTTAACTTGGGATTTCAATCGTTTGGCGAATATTGTTCAATCGGTGAGGCACACGCACATGCGGGGAACACGAGCGAGATTTCCATGTCGCAGGTAGAGCAATTGTATCAAGAGTCCAAAAAACTGTTTCTGGCAGAATTGCCCAAGCATTGCGCAATAGAGTTGAGTTGCCTTTAAATTAGGCCAAATAGTCATCTACAATTTTAAGGAATTCGCGCGGTTTTTCCGCGTGAAGCCAGTGACCAGCCCCGTCAATCGTCGCAAGCGTATACTGTGGGAAAAGACGCCTAACCTCGGATTGGGTTTGATCGCTCACGTAATCTGATGCGCCACCGCGCAGGAACAATGCCTTTCGATCAAAGACTTCGTTCATTTTGGGAAAGCCAATGATTGCGTCCATGTTTTCCTTTAGTGCGGATAAGTTCAGCAACCAGCTTGCTTTTCCATCATCAAACGACAGGCTTTGAGCAAAGAAAGCGCCAAGTCCTGCATCCCCTGTTCCCGCTTCTAGGGCGTCTTGCGCCTGTGATCTGCGTTCATAATCAGTGATTGGAAGGGCTTGCATAATGTCTATGTTTGGAGTTTGCGAATGCGTGTAACCAACAGGCGCAATATCCGCGATAATCAATCGTTGAACATACTTAGGGTGTTTAAGGGCAAGAACCATGGCTGCCTTGCCGCCCATGGAATGGCCCAAAAGGTCTGCAGTTCCGCCAAGATGTTCAATAACGGCGACGAGATCATCTGCCAGATCGTCGTAGGTGTTGCTGTCATTCCAAAAACTGTTCCCGTGATTTCGTAGATCAACGGTTACGACCCATCGAGTTTTTGACAGATGACGGGCCAAGGCACGCCAGTTGCGACCCGAGCCAAACAATCCATGTACGATTACAAGAGGGACACCTGCTTCGGTGCCAAAGCTCTGCGTTTCAAGAAGCGGTAGATCTGTCATTTTGGCAACCTCTGCGGTTTTTTGAAAACTGTCCAGTGGGGGATTGCCGTGCAAAGTCCACTTGTTGTTTGATGCAAAACGCAATAAACGCGCCGCAACCCGTAACACAATGGAGAATTCCCACTATGGCTGCGCCGAAAAAAGTCGTTCTTGCTTACTCTGGTGGTTTGGACACGTCGATCATTTTGAAATGGTTGCAGACGGAATATGGCTGTGAAGTCGTGACCTTCACCGCGGATTTAGGTCAAGGCGAAGAGCTGGACCCAGCGCGCAAAAAAGCAGAGCTGTTGGGCATTAAGCCAGAGAACATTTACATTGATGATGTTCGCGAAGAATTTGTTCGTGATTTTGTGTTCCCGATGTTCCGTGCCAACGCGGTTTACGAAGGTCTGTATCTTCTTGGTACGTCTATTGCGCGGCCGCTCATTTCCAAACGTTTGGTGGAAATTGCCGAAGAAACCGGTGCAGATGCGGTAGCACACGGTGCCACGGGCAAAGGGAACGATCAGGTTCGCTTCGAATTGTCGGCTTATGCTTTGAACCCAGACATCAAGGTTATCGCACCTTGGCGGGAATGGGATTTGTCGAGCCGCACCAAGCTGATCAAATTTGCGGAAGAAAACCAAATCCCAATCGCCACCGACAAACGTGGTGAAGCGCCGTTTTCTGTGGATGCGAACCTGCTGCACACATCATCTGAGGGCAAAGTCCTCGAAGACCCAGCGATTGAAGCGCCAGATTATGTATACCAGCGCACAGTGAATCCAGAGGACGCCCCAAACGAGGCGGAGTTTGTAGAAATCACCTATGAGAAGGGTGATCCAGTTGCGCTGAATGGTGTGGCCAAAACACCAGCCGAGATGCTGACAGAGCTGAACGCGCTTGGCGGAAAACACGGTGTCGGTCGTCTTGATCTGGTAGAAGGTCGCTATGTTGGGATGAAATCCCGCGGTGTTTACGAAACACCAGGCGGGACAATCATGCTCGAAGCCCATCGTGGCATTGAATCCATCACGCTGGATCGGGGTGCCGCACACCTGAAAGACGAGTTGATGCCTCGGTATGCGGAGCTGATTTACAACGGATATTGGTACAGCCCAGAACGTGAAATGCTGCAAGCTGCTATTGATCACAGCCAGACCCATGTGAATGGCGTTGTGAAGGTGAAGCTGTACAAAGGTTCTGTGCAAACCGTGGCACGTTGGTCCGATGATACGCTGTATTCAGAACAGCATGTCACGTTTGAAGACGACGCGGGCGCGTATGATCAAGCGGATGCTGCTGGCTTTATCAAAATCAACGCTTTGCGCCTGAAATTGCTGGCTGCGCGGAACAAGCGTTCCAAATAAGCGAGTCTTACATGCCACAGGCATGTGACCTGTGCGTCAACGCCACGAGTCGTGCGTTGACGCACGTTCTAAACCTGCTTATCGTCTTCGTAACAATAGCGGCAATAGATCGCTAACTACGAGCCAAAGGTGGCGAAACGGGCGGAAAATGAAAACTTTTCCAAGATAAAACAGTGGGTTGCGGCATCTTTGATGCCGTTGTTGTATATATCTTGAAAACAGGTTTCATAATGATTTTCTGAACGCTTTGCTTGCTTTGTTAGGGGTTGGAAAGCGGAGTTTTGAGTTGTGAGTACCGAACACGAACAACAGCCACATCAAACTGAACAAGGTTTGGGCTATGACGGTGACTATGTCGAAGACCCGTCGCCAAAATCCTCGTCCGGGTTGATCCGTGCGGGCATTTTTGGCGTTGTGCTATTTCTGGCCGTTATTGGTATGGCGAGTGTGATCAATAATTGGTTTCGAGGCGGTTCATCCGAAGTTGAAGAAAAGCTCGCTGTAATTGAGGCGACATCTGCAGATGAAACGGGTGTCTCTCCCTACAAAAAGCTAGAAAAATCGTGGGTGGATACGCGGGCCTTGTTGGAATCCGAACAGGTCAACAAACGCAATTTGGTTGCCAAAGTATCCAGTACAGAAACACAGATCACGGCCGCAAAGCAAACTGTCGTACGCTCTGAAAACGCAGTGACCTTGGCGCTTGAATCTGTGGAAAAGGCGCAGGCCGAATTGGAAGTCATTGCAGAAAAGATCAGTGATCTAGAGGACCAAACTCCCCAAGATGCGTTTGAAAGTGCACAGCTGGCCGCCAGCGAAGCATCGGAAACAGCGGCATTGGCACAACGGGAATTTGATCGGGCCAAGGCTGAACAAAAACGTATTGAGGCAACGGTCGCCGAATTGCGTCGTGCCGCTAGCGCGGCAGACGCCGCAGCAAGTGCATCCCGTTTGGTTGTGTCCGCAGCAGACGCAGCGAAACAAGCGGTAACGGAAAATCAGGATGTTATGTCCGAAGCAGACGGCCCTGCTTTGACCAATCTGGAAAACAATTTTTTCAAAGACGCGGAACTACAAGCCAGCAATATGGAGCGTTCCGCCAATGCCGCGCGTCAAGCGGTGGACCTGTCCGAGTTGCGATTGGCGTCTTTGAAGAAGGCAGAAGAAAAATTTCAAGAACGCTTTGCCGAAGCAAATGCGCTGGAATCGAAAACCAAAGCCGAATTGAAAAAGATTGAAAAAGAGGTTGAAGCGCATTTGTTGCGGATGCAGGCAGCCCAGTCTGAAAATGAAACGGCACAAACGCGATTGCGTGCGGCAGAGCGTCAAGCAGAGACCAAGAAAGAAGACATGCAGCGTGCGACCCGAGAGGTGGCTGTTTTGAACGGTCAACTTGATGCGACGCAGGACTCCATCGCCAAAGCAGATAATACGCTCGAGATCATTGAAGCGAAGTTCCAAGAAACAGAAGCTGATTTGAAAAAACTCCACCGCGTTCGTGCTGAAAAAAACGCGGTAACCATTGCGACGATCAACTCAAACTTAAACGAACAACTGCGCGGTGCACTTAGCGGTAGCACACCTGACCATCCTATTTTCGATCGTTTGGTGTTTTCTTCGGCGAAGCTGTTTGAGCCAGGTTCTGCTGTGCTCGGACAAGGTGGCAAAGATACTTTGTTGAAAGTGGTCCCCGTGCTCGAAGCGGTCGTTCAAGAGCTGCCAGCAGATTTGGATTGGGTTTTGCGTGTCGATGGACATACGGACAATCAGCCTCTTAGCGGGACAGGTCGGTTCAAAGACAACTGGGAGCTTTCGCAAGCGCGGGCATTGTCTGTGGTACGTTTCTTGGTCAATTCCACAAAGCTGGAATCACGGCAATTGTCGGCAAATGGGTATGGTGAGTTTCAACCTTTGACCGCTGGAAAGTCACCTGAAGCCATGGCAAAGAACCGTCGGATCGAACTGACTTTGGCGTCCCGCTGATTTAGACTGGATTGGCCTTCATTTCAGCCATGCGATCATACAATCGTTTGGCTTGAAAAAAGACGTCTTTCAGCTCAGCCGCAACATCTGGAAGTGGTTTTTCTGGCCCCGCAAATCCTGTGCTGTTCCAAATTGCACCATACCAATGGGGCGCCCACACACCGTCTTGTGGATTTCCGCCTTTGGGCCAAGACAGCATCTTTGGGTCAAACTCTAAGCCAGCAGAATGGCAAATTTGCGTTAGCATCTTCTGAGGGTGGTCTCTGATATCTGCGCTGTCGACGATAAGGGGAGGCTGGCCTGTTTCTTGCGCAATCATATCAATGAGGTCTGCTTGTTGGCTAAACCCGATATCTTCGAGCGTTGGATTGTCCCGCTTGGCCGCGTAGCTGGCCAAAACGCGGGCAGGGTGGCGGATAAGAAAGATATTTGTCTGTTCAAATATCCAATCCCGACGGAATGCGGAAATCATGTGCTGTGTCATGTGTTTTTGGTAAAACACTGGGGCGTTGCGCGGACCCGCAGTAAGGCATTTTTCAATAACTTTGTCCGCGTCGGTCTCCCCCGCGGCGATGATCGCACCGCCCATTGGATGGGTCAGTTCCGTTGCCTTTAAAAACGCTGCATAAAACGGCTCATCCCAGACTTCGCAATCTGATCGTTGAGCAAATGCGTACATCATCGCTGTGGACAGATTGCGTGGGCCAGACCACATCGCGAGGCGTTTTGTCTGTGTCATGTTCACCGACTTGTTAATTGCAGTTGATGTCGATTCATACAATCAAACACCTGACCTTCAAGGAGTTTAACCGATTATGAAACACGTGCTCAAATCGCTCGCTGTGGCGGGTGCAATTTTCGTTTCAGGCGCTCAGGCCGCTTTGGCAGATCAACAAGTGGCGATTTTTGCAGGCGGGTGTTTTTGGTGTGTCGAGTCCGATTTTGAATCTGTACCGGGCGTGTTGAACGCAGAGTCTGGCTTCATCGGTGGGGCTGCAAACACGGCGGTTTACAAGAAAGTAACCAAAGGCGGGACGGGGCATTTCGAAGCCGTCCGCATCACGTTTGATCCTGCCAAAGTGTCTTATGACGCGCTTGTCCATAAATTCTGGCGTTCTGTTGATCCAACGGACGCGGGTGGACAGTTTTGTGATCGCGGTGACAGCTATCGCACTGCGGTTTTTACAACCTCAAACGCGCAAAAATCTGTTGCACAGGCGTCCAAAAGCAAAGCGCAGTCTGACTTGGGCCAAGCAATCGTGACGCCCATTGTGACGGCAGGAACGTTTTATCCAGCGGATGATTTTCACCAAGACTATTACAAAAGCAGTAAAAAGGTACTGACGCGGTTTGGTCTGGTTCAGCGCAAAGTTGCATACAAAAAATATCGCAAAGCCTGTGGCCGTGACGCGCGTGTCAAACAGTTGTGGGGCAAAAACGCATTGAAACTTGGGAGCTGATACAGCCCCCAAACACGGATTAGCTGTATGCCATTTGCTCAGCCAAACGGTTAAAGAAGATAATTCCGATAAAAACCACCAAAGGTGCGAAATCCAAGCCGCCTGTGTTTGGCAAAAAACGGCGGATTGGCGCGAAAACTGGCTCTAGAAGGCGATTCAAACCGTAGTAGATTTGCGCCACAAACGGTTGTTGCAGGTTTAAAACTTGAAAGCTGACCAGCCAGCTGAGGATGATGTGAATCACGAGGATCCACCATGCCACGCTAAACAACGCCATCAATGCCATACCAAGTGCAGAAATCATCACATCTTCCTATCGTTTCGCTTTTCTCTCACCTAGTCCTTCGAGCACTCTCTGACAAGAGAGGCAATAAAACCGTAGGTTGCACTTTGCGCTATTCCCGCGATTAAACTTGCATGGTTGCCCCCAAATAGGTTCTATCGCGGCCAACAACACGCAAAAAAATCAATGCTAAGGGGCGATTCTGTGGAATCCAAAGACAACCGTAAGTCCATTTGGGGATGGTACTTTTATGATTGGGCTTCGCAGCCTTACAACACACTTCTGATCACGTTTATCTTTGCACCGTATTTTACGTCAGCGGTTGCGGATAACCCTGTGGAAGGTCAGGCGCTTTGGGCTCGTATGACGTGGATGACAGGCATATTCTTAGCCGTGGCATCCCCAATTTTTGGTGCAATCGCCGACAGTGCGGGACCGCGTAAACCGTGGGTTCTGCTGTTTTCGATTATGTATGTAATCGGCGCAGCTTACCTTTGGACGGCCGTGCCTGGGACATCGAATATTGTGATGATTCTGTTGTTCTTCGCCATCGGTATGGCAGGAATGGAACTGTCACAGACCTTTGTAAACTCGATGCTACCGACACTTGCGCCGCGATCAGAAATTGGCCGCATTTCGGGTTCTGGCTGGGCGTTTGGGTATACTGGTGGTGTCATTTCCCTGTTCATCATGCTGCTTTTGTTTGCGGAAAACGATCAAGGCGTCACGTTTATAGGTATTTCCCCTATCTTTGGTCTGGATGCAGAAACACGCGAGGGCACGCGGTTTGTCGGTATCCTGACGGCCGTATGGTTTGCGGTTTTCATGGTTCCTTTCTTCCTTTGGGTAAAAGACGAACCGCGCCGTATGAGTGTTGGAAGTGCGCTTGGCAAAGGACTTTCTGAATTGTCAGAAACGGTCAAAAAGCTGCCAAATAACCGTAGTCTTATGGTCTATCTGGGGTCATCCATGTTCTATCGCGATGCGTTGATCGGCCTTTATGCGTTCGGTGGGATCTATGCGAGTGGTGTGCTGGACTGGAGCATTGTACAAATCGGTATCTTTGGCATTGTAGCTGCGATTACAGGGGCCATTTTTTGTTACATCGGTGGTTTTGTGGATCAACGGATTGGCCCCAAACGGGTTATCGCGATCTGTGTGTCGGTTCTGATTGTCGTTAGTATTTTGATTGTTGGCCTGTCTCGAGACTCGATTTTTGGTATGCCAGTGGCCGCTGATAGCTCTTTGCCTGACAACCTGTTCATTCTTGCTGGTGCATGCATTGGTGCAGCAGGTGGTGTGCTGCAAGCATCCAGTCGCACGTTCCTTGTGGATCAAGCCGACCCAGAGCGCATGACAGAGGCATACGGCTTGTACGCGATGACAGGGAAAGCAACAGCGTTCCTTGCACCTGGCCTGATTGACTTGTTCACCACACTAAGCGGAAGTCAGCGCCTTGGGGTGTCTCCTGTGATAGGGCTCTTTGCGATTGGATTAATCCTGCTATTCTGGGTCCGTTCAGCAGAGGAATATCGTTAAGGGATTTGAGATGCGAATTTGTAGTATTGCGCTTTTGACAGCATTGGCGGCCTGCGGATCAAGTGATCGCAAAGCGCCAAAACAAGTACAAACGATTGCAGCGGCGCCAAGCACAACTGTTCGCATCAGCACTTCCGACACCAAAGCCAACAAACTGTTCGGCGCAAAGCCAAAGGCATCGCGCCAATCGCCAGCAGCCATCGGGTCCTATGCCAAAGGGTGTTTGGCGGGTGGTGTGCAATTGGCTGAATCTGGTCCAACGTGGCAGGCGATGCGCCTCAGCCGTAATCGCAATTGGGGTCATCCAGAAACCATCCAATTCCTCAAAGACCTAAGCGTTAAAGCAGCCCAACAACCAGGCTGGGCGGGGTTGTATATCGGGGATATTTCGCAACCGCGTGGTGGGCCAATGTTGTCGGGCCATCAATCCCACCAGATGGGTCTTGATGCGGATATCTGGCTTTACAAACCTACGCGCCTGAACTTGAGCCGTGGAGAACGCGAAAAGCTGTCCTCTACCAACGTGCGCGCCAAGAGCCAGCGTACCGTGAACAGCAATTGGTCACAGCAGCACGCAAATATCCTAAAGGCCGCAGCGTTAGACCCGCGAGTGGATCGTATCTTTATTACGGCTCCTGCCAAAATTTGGCTGTGCAAAAACACACGCGGCAATCGCAAATGGCTGCAGAAAATTCGCCCGCTATACGGACATAACACGCATTTTCATGTCCGGCTGAAATGCCCAAAAGGCTTGAAGGGATGTATCACGCAGAAGCCAACCGTTGCACAAATTTCCAATGGCGGTGATGGGTGCGACAAGACACTCCAGTGGTGGGTCACGGATT
>CAYWIR010000035.1:0-11768 GCA_964458375.1 uncultured Neptunicoccus sp. | reverse complement strand
GGTTCAGATGGTTTTCAAAGGGTATGCAAAAATCAACCGCACCATCGCTTGGGCCATTAGACGGTTTAGAGCAGTTGATTGCCTTGGTGCCGAAGGAAGAGTTTGGGCGTGCGGCGCTTGAATTTTTGTCGGCTGTCACCCGTATCGAGAATTTTGGGGCGTATCATATTGCAAATCTTGCAGCCCCGAACCCTGTTCTGTCGTTCTGGTCTGGGCGGATCAGTGATTATTGGTTTCAGCGCGATGCTGATTTGATTCTTGCTGACTCAGAGACGAAAGCAAACATCATCCAAAAGATCGAGGCTGCGCCAGCCCATGCTGTGACCATTGATCGTTGGCATCCCGTGGAGGGCAGCGAAAGAAAAGGCATTTATGAGCGCAACGGAGTGATCGAACGCGTGGCGGTTTCCTCTAAGGATGGGCGAGGGGGGCTGCGGTCTTTTTACTTGCGCAGCGTTCAGGACGGTTGGTTCGAAGAGAGTGATTATGAGGCGCTTTGCACTGTACTGCCGATTGTTCATCAGTTGATCGGGTTGCGGCACCAAATCATCGGCACGGCGCGACACGGCCTTGGCGATGGGGCCAATGCGACGCGGCTGAGAGACACCAATGTCGGTGGGTTTGGTGACCTGACGCCGCGCGAGGCAGAAGTGTGTGACCTTGTGCTTGATGGAAAATCAATAACGGCGTCTTCGCTTGAGTTGGGAATATCAGAAGCAACAATTCGCACGTTGCGCCAAAGAGCGTTTCGCAGGCTGAGTGTCGGCTCTGCACGGGAGCTGATGGCGTTGTTCTTGCGCACATCTGGTTCATCAAAGTAATGTCTTGGGGTGACGGCTTGTCATCCTTTTAGATGACAGAACGTGGTGGGAAATCGGCCTAGACTTGATCCTAAGTGGTTAGGAGTACAGGCACATGACATCTTCGGCAGATCAATCCCTTCAGGATAAAATCGACGCGCATGGCGATCTTTGGTCGATGCTTTACGATGGAGAGGTTCATCGTTTTGAATTTCCAGTGAAAGCAGAATTTTCTAACTGGATTGACGAGCAGATCGCGTGGCGCACGTCCGTGATTTTTCAAAATATGTCCCACCATATGACGGATGTTTTTCTGAAGGGGCCAGATGTTATTCGGCTGTTGTCGGATCTGGGGATCAATTCTTTTGAAGGGTTCGGGCCGATGCAGGCCAAGCAATATGTGGTGTGTAATTACGATGGGCACGTCATTGGGGATGCGGTGCTGTTTTGCGAAACGGACAACGAAGTCTGTATCGTTGGCAAACCGATGGCCGCGAATTGGGTGCGGTTTCATGCTGAGACAGGTGACTACGATGTCGAGGTGTCGCATATCGATCGCCCCTCGCCCAACTTGTTGGAGCGCAAACGGTTTCGGTTTCAGGTCCAAGGACCCAAAGCTGATCTGTTGTTTGAAGAGTTGAATGGTGGCCCTTTGCCAGACATTCCGTTTTTCAAAATGGGGCGGTTCAAAATCGGCCCGCATGAGGTTGTTGCGCTGAACCATCGGATGTCTGGTTTTCCTGGGTTTGAATTTTGGGGGCCGTCCGAAGTGGGGGATGAGGTGCGCGATTTGATCCTTGCGGCTGGCGAAAAATATGGCCTTTCCCAGATTGGTGGGCGGACTTATCCCGTCACGGCCACCGTATCGGGTTGGGTTGGGGCGGTTCTGCCCGCGATTTATACGGGCGAAAAGATGCGGGCCTATCGGGAATGGTTGCCCGCCAATGGGCCAGAGGGGAAACAGGCGATTGGTGGTTCGCTGGCCTCTGGACGTGTCGAGGATTTTTATCGGTCGCCCTACGATCTGGGATATGGGTTCATGGCCAAATTCGATCACGATTTCATCGGACGTGCCGCGCTTGAAGCGATGACGCCTCAGCAAAAGCTGCGAAAGGTTAGGCTGGTTTGGAACCAGCAGGATGTGGTGGATATCTACGCAAGCGGGTTCGCAGAGGGTGAGCGATACAAGAAACTTGAGTTGCCTGTCGGGAATTACACAGTTGCGCCAAGTGATCGTGTTTTGCTGGGCGGTGAAGATGTGGGCGTGTCGTTTTACCCCGCGTATTCCGAGGCTGAGCGTAGCTGTATTTCATTGGCATCGATCAGGTCCGATCTGGCCGTTGATGGGCAAGAGCTGACATTGGTTTGGGGGGAGCCGAATGGTGGGTCAGGTAAGTCAACGGTGGAGCGCCACGTCCAAAAAGAGGTGCGCGTTGTGGTGGATGCAAAACCGATCAAACGCCATTGATCTGCGAAGGGCATCGCGACTACCCGACAAAACTCTCAAGCCAAAGGTAGAAATTAAATTTCGTATGTGTCGAGGTCTTCGAGAATACCAGCTTCGCCAGTGAAATTATCGGCCAAATCTGCCAGTGCTTTTTTGTGACCATCCTCGGAATCCATGTGGATTCGGAAGTGGCTTAAAAACAAACGCTTCACGCCGACGCTGGCGGCCATGCGGGCGACCTCGCCCGGGTCTGGGCTGAACGCCATGAGGGCGGGGTGCAGGATTTCGCCGCTGCCTCGATAGCACCAATGCACAAGAAAATCCGCATCGCGGCATAGTTCTGTGATGTCTGGGTTGATACCCGTATCGCCCGAATAGACAAATTTCTTGCCGTTCGCTTCGATGGAAAAGCCAAGGCATTCTAGGATCGGCTGCGCATGGGTTGCGCGGGCGGACCCCAAACGCCAGCCGTTGCCCTCATAGACAAAACCGGGCTCGATTTCGTGCACCTCTGGCGCGGGCCAAGGACGTGGAAGTGTGCCGCCACGGGCCGTCCAAACTTGCTGACTTTGGGTGAGCTCTGTGCGCGCCCGCAGATCATGGCTGAGAACTCCGTCTGGCCCAAAGTATCCGTTGGTGATTTGGGTCAGCGGTTTTGGTCCGAAAACCTTAAGCGGTGGCGCGCCTTCGTCCCACGCGGCATGCACCAATCGCGCGTAGTCCATCATGTGATCTGTGTGATAGTGCGTGAAGAAAAGATGCGTGATGTCTTTGGGCAATCGGCCCGAGCGAATGAGGTTGTCGACGACACCGCCGCCGCAATCAAACAGGATGCGGTCTTCGCCGACTTCAATCAGATAGCCCGTGGAAGCACGACGCTTATAAGCCTCGGGCGAGCCTGAACCAAGTACAGTCAGCTTCATGTTATGCTTCCCTTTTCGGAGGAGGCGTTGCACCTGGTGCGCCCAGTTTCAACGCGGCTTCGCGCCCACCGTGGTATTCGATCAGCGCAGCCTGATCCGCAAAGGCCAGAGCGTCCATGGCTTCGGGGTCGCAGATTTCGCGCAATGCGGTTTCCAATGCCGCCAAGGTGGTTGCATAGGCAGGATCAGATGCGAGGTCGGTCAGTTCTTCTGGGTCGCGTTCCAAGTCGAACAGTTCAGGCGCGAAGTCCACGTAGTAGTTTAATTTCCACCGACCCTGCCGAAGCATAAAGCCGCCAGTGACAGCCCCGACTGCGTGATATTCGCTGAACACGGGTCGTTCTAGATTGTCTGGCATTTTGGCGATCTCTGCCAGTGACTGAGTGTTCGCGGCGCCGTCAATGTCTGTGCCGAAATTGTTGGCAATGGTTTTGGACAAGTCCACCAAACTAACAGGGGTGTTGCAGATACCCTGACCCACGTTTGGCCCCGCCATGATCATTGGGATGTGCACGCTTTCTTGATAGAAATTCGATTTGCCCCAGAGACCGCGAGCCCCGACGTTGTCACCGTGATCTGATGTGTAAACAACGGTGGTGTTTTCGGTCAGTCCAGCGGCTTCGAGCGCATCCAATATTTGACCCACGTTATGGTCCATCCAGCTACACAGCCCATAATAAGCCGCCATGGCCTGAAGACGTTCTTGGGCGCTTTCGAACTTGCCCTCGCTGTCCATGCTGGCGTTTTGTTTTTCTATCCACGGGTGACGGGTATACCCAGTGTTCGGGTGCAGTTTGGTGTCTGGCAAGCTGTCGAGTGGATAAAGGTCATAAAATTCTTGCGGCACGACCAAGGGAAAGTGTGGGGCAACAAGGCCAACATATAAACACCAAGGGCGGCCATCATCTGATGCCCCGCGATCGGCCAACCAATCCGTTGTTGTTGCCGTAACTGACGCATCATAATCGGTATAGGCAGAGGTGCCCGGCCCGATGTATTTTCCAAGCATTCGGCCGCCGCCCGGTGGTGCAATGCGTTCATCTTCTTTTCGGATGGAGCCCCAAACCATCCCAACGCCATCGACCACTTGCATCGGCATGTGTTCTACGTCGAACCCTGCGGGATCGGACGCATCGCGGTAGTGCAGTTTGCCGATGCTTTCTACGCAAACGCCTTTGTCTTGCAAAGCGTGGCCCCAGCCTTTTGGATTGCCAACGTATGGCATCGCGTTGTCCCACAGGCGGTTTTGGTGTGCATAGCGTCCAGTTGCGAAACTGGCCCGCGCTGGCACGCAGATGGGGCTGGGGGTGTAGGCATCGGTAAACCGCATGCCCCGCGCGGCAAGGCGGTCTAGGTTTGGTGTCTTTGCAATGGCATGACCCGCGCATCCCATGGCACGGGCCTGATGCTCATCGGACATGATTACTAGCATATTTGACGTCATGACTGTTCCTCGAATGTGTCTAGCGCCGCATCAATTTTGTCTAGGCTTTGAAACAGAACTTTGAGTTCGCCCGGCGCAAGGCTGGCGGCCAACGTTTCTTGTCGGCGTTGCATAATTGGTTTTGTGCGTTTGTGGACATCACGGCCTTTGGGGGTGAAGTCAATGACATGAGATCGACTGTCTGTGGCGCTGGTTTCTATTGTGAGAAGACCTTTTTGCTGCATGCCTTTGAGCGTGCGGCTGACCAAGGCTTTGTCGAAGTTCGTTATGCGGACGATTTGGGCGGGTGTGATTTTGCCATGCACGTCGACCATGACCATCATACGCCATTCCGAGAGGGAAATGCCCGTGTGTGATTTTAGAATTCGAGCCGCCTGAGCATTGGCGCGCGCTTGGATGCGTGCGAATCTGAACGTCATCAAATTGCGTAGATCGCCTTTGTCATCCGTTGTTTTGTTGTCTTTGGTTGTCATCACTCACACTGTTTTGGGGTGCTATTGTTGGTTAAATGTTGATGCATCAACGTTTATTGTTGATATATCAACATTTATTATTGACGAAGACCTGTCAACCAAACATATTCTCAAAAGGTCAAATTCAGGGAGGAGACGACCAATGAAAACTATTCTAAAATCGACGATTGCGGCACTGGGTATTGCTGCTATGTCCACAGGTGCATTTGCGGAGGATTGGACCCCGCCAGGACCGATCAAATTGATGATCGCGTTTGCAGCAGGTGGTGGTGCAGACACGCAGGCACGAATGATTGCCGAAGAACTGGAAGCGGCAAATGGCTGGAAGATTATCCCAGAACAGGTCACTGGTAAGGGTGGTTTGAACGCTGTCAAAGCGCTTCAGGGTGAGCCAGCAGATGGCACGTCCATCGCAATGATCGTAACCGAAACGCTTGGGTATCAATTGGCGTCATCGGGTCTAGGTGATCCAAGCATGGCCACTGCTGTCACGACGACCGCTGGCAGCCAAATGGCCGTCGTGTCATTGGCCTCTAAGGGTTACAAAACGCTGGCCGATGTTATCGCAGCTGCGAAAGCGGGTGAAGAGATCCGTTTTGGTGTCATGTCACCGTCATTGGGTGATCTTGCTTATGTGATCGCCAAGGAAAACGGCGTTGAGTTTAACATCATTACTGTACGTGGTGGTAAAGCCGTCATGAACGGTTTGAACGCTGGCGATATGGATGTTGGCTTTGGTGCTGGTATCCAAGCGAAAGCGGTTGCTGCTGGTGATATGGTTGAATTGGCTTCGGCCAAGAGTGGGCCGCTTGCAGGAACGCCTGATGCGCCGAACCTATCAGAATTTGGTGTGAATTTTCCAAATGACACAATGTTCCTGATCGCGGGGCCAGCCAATATGGACCCAGCAGCACGTGCGGCTATTGCGGCCGCGGTTGCGGGCGCGGTGACTGCCGAAGGCTCAAAGGCGGGTGGTTTCATCAACAAAGCATTTGGTGGCATTGATCTGCGGACGGGTGACGAATTGGATGCATTGATCCAAAAATCCTATGACGATGCGGGTGGCTTGTTGGCCGCGTCTTCTGAGTAACCTAGTTTACCCTATGAGCGACCCGCTTACTTTTGGCGGGTCGCTTCTATTTATGACGAGACAATGACCAAGCACCCACGTCACAATTTGATCCTTGGCCTGGTTTTTCTGGCATTTGCGATGTTTGTCGCCTTTGTTTGGGTTCCCCTTGATACAGAAACTGGGTTGATCGAAAAAGTTCGCCGCCAAAGCAATATTGGTGACGCGCTTGCCCCAACTTTGGCGGCGTTTTTTGTGGGGCTTGGCGGGGTTTTATTGCTTTTGTTTGAGCGCAAGGATCCGCATCAACCCGCACTGAGCAAGGCCAACCTCAAGTTCATCTGTGTTCAAATAGGTGTTCTGGTCTTTGGGTTTCTGATCATGTTGTATGCGGGGCCTTTGGCGGTTTTTCTGTTTCAGGGTGACGTCGAATATCGATTGCTGCGTGATAGTGTTCCTTGGAAATACATCGGGTATTTTTTGGGCGGCACCTTCATTGTTGCAGGACTCATTTCCCAAGTGGAAGGGCGGGTGTCGATCCGTAGTGTCATCATCGGTGTCTGTGTCGTTGTCCTGTTAATCGCAATTTACGATCTGCCGTTTGAAGATTTGTTGTTGCCCCCGAATGGCGACTTTTGATGTCGGTGCTTGATTACATTTGGCTGGGCGTTCTGGCTGTTTTCCAAGGTCCAGAGGCCTTTTCTTTGTTGGGGCTGTCTGTTTCGATTACCTTGGTGATGATCCTTGCGGGGTTTCTGTTGGGGATCATGGTCGGGGCCACACCAGGTATGGCCGGGCCTGTCGCGATGGCGATTTCACTGCCTATTCTGATTTCGGTATTTGGGTATCATCCAGATGCCATGCTGCCTGTGGTGGGGTTTCTGATTGGGATCATGAAAGGCGCCACCGTTGGTGGTGCGGTTCCAGCGATTTTATTCAATACTCCTGGAACGCCTGACGCTTATATGACCACGCTAGATGGGTATCCGATGGCGCAGCGGGGCAAAGCCAAGAAGGCGCTGCGGGTTGCGCATTTGTCGTCCGCGTCTGGTGATACTTTTTCCGATATCGTGCTTTTTGTCTGCGCGCCCTTTCTTGCAATTTTGGTCGAAGCCTATTTGGACCTGCCTGAAAAGACGGCGCTGCTGATCTTGTCGCTGAGTTTTATTGCGGCTGTGATTGGAGGTTCGCCAGCGAAGGGTTTGATTTCTACAGGGCTGGGACTGTTGGCTGTGTATGTTGGCACGGGCGAGGATTTTTATCCGAGGATGTCCATGGGCACGCAAGAGTTGGCGCGTGGGTTTCCGATTGCGACGTCCGTTTTGGGGGTCTTGATTATTGGCGCGATTTTCAAAGGGCTGGATGAGTTGTGGCAAGAGCGGCGGGGGAAAGGGATCATTTCATCCGTAGCAGAGTCAGGAGATCAGCGATTGCGTGGCGCTGATGTACGTCGGCTGTTTCCTTTCATTGCGCGATCCGCGGTTATTGGCACGATGATTGGCGCGTTGCCGGGGGTTGGATCAACCCTTGCTGCAACACTGGGGTATACGGTTGGCAAATCCCGCCACGACAAGATTAAGACACCAGAGCAAACCAAGTTTGGCGATGGGGCCATGGAAGGGATCGCGGCAACCGAAGCGGCCAACTCATCTGTTTCTGGTGCCAATTTGATCCCCGTTTTGTCCCTTGGCATCCCTGGCAATGCCGCTGCGGTGTTTTTGATCCTTGCGATGGAATCTATCGGTGGCTTCAACCCTGGTCCGTCCGTTTTCAAATTCTCTGCCGAACAGGTGAACACCGAACTGGTTATCGCGTTTGGCCTGTTTACGGCGATGGTCATAGCCAACCTTTTGAACTGGACCATTGGCGGGTTGTTCATGCGGTCGATGGGGATCATGATCCGCATCCCCAAGCAAATATTGCTCCCCTCTGTGTTGTTGCTCACGTTGACGGCAATTTATGTGCAGGAAACCCGCATAGAGGCGATTTGGTTCGCGCTGGGCTTTGGGGTGTTGGGATATGTTATGCGCATTATCGCCATGTCACCGCTGCCGTTTGTAATTGCGTTCATCCTTGGCGGTCGGCTTGAGGATACCGCGCGTCAGGCCTATTCGGCGACGGGCAACGATCCGTTCTTTTTGTTCAACAACCCCATTGCTGCCGTTTTAATGGCCTTGGCGATAGGCGTTGTTCTTTATTCTGCAGTCAAACGAAAGGGTTCAACATGAGCCGCCCCAATATTCTGCTCATTTCTGCCGATCAACATCGTGCGGATTGCTTTGGCTTTAAAGGTCGCAAAATAAAGACGCCGCATTTGGACCAATTGGCGGCGGACGGGACGCATTTTAATGCCTGCATTACGCCGTCGGTGGTGTGCCAACCTGCGCGGGCGTCGATCCTGACGGGGCAGCTGTGTCGGACCCATGGCGTGCATGACAACGGCATCGACCTTGATCCTGCCATTGGTGAAAAGGGTTTTGGCGGGGCCATGGCCGCGGCTGGGTATCAGACGAGTTATTTCGGGAAGGCGCATTTTTCGACCTATCACACGTATGAGCCCACAGGCACGCCTGAATGCCTGCGTTCGTCCGCCAGCTATCCCGATGATTGGAACGGGCCTTATATGGGCTTTGAGCATCTGGAGTTGATGTTGGTGGGTCACAATTGGTGGGCGCCAGAAAAGCCACCAGGTGGGCATCACTATGAGCGATTTTACCACGCGGATGGACGGGGCGATGAACGCACGAAATTGATGTGGGACAATGCGGGCGACACAAAAGGTGCCGCGCAAACATGGCATTCGAAACTGCCAGTGGCGTATCACAACTCTCCTTGGACCGCGGATCGCGCTATTGAGTGGCTGAAACATGGGCGGGATGAGGACAAGCCATTTTGCACATGGGTCAGCTTTCCTGATCCGCATCACCCGTTTGATTGCCCCGAACCTTGGTCGCGTTTGCACGACCCCGACGAGGTGGATTTGCCTAAGAACCGCACGCGCAATTATGAGGGTAAACCGTGGTGGCACCAAGCGGCGATGGAAGGGGAGCCAGCCGATCCAAAGTTTGCAGATATCCGCAAAGCCTATAGCCGCATCACGCCGCAGACCGATGAACAACTGCGCGAAATCATTGCCAATACATACGGCCAAATTGCATTGATTGACGATCAAGTGGGCCGTTTGATGAATGCGTTGCGGGAGACAGGGCTCGATGAGAATACGATTGTGATCTACGTTTCGGATCATGGCGATTGGTTGGGCGATCATGGTCTGATCCTGAAAGGGCCAATGCACTATGAGGGGTTATTGAACGTTCCGATGATCGTGCGTGGCCCTGGTGTTCCTGCGGGTAAGACAGTGGAAGAGCCTGTGTCCACGCTCGATCTTGGGGCTACGTTTTGTGATTATGGTGAGGCTGATCCGCTTCTTGAACAGCATGGGGCATCGCTGAGACCACTGATCGAAGGGGATGCCACGCGCGACTGCGCGCTGAATGAATGGGGGCTGGGTGCTGGCCGTGTGGGCGTCGCATTAGAGTTGCGTACAGTGCGAACGCGCAGGCACAAGATGACCGTTGATCTGATTTCTAAAGAGGGCGAATTGTACGATCTGCAAAACGATCCCGATGAAATGCAAAACTTGTTTGGATCGTCTGAGGCTGCGCAAGTTCAAACAGACCTTATGGCGTTTATAGAAGCCCGCCCTGGCGATGTGGTGCCAGATCAGCCCCGTGTGGGAACGGCGTAAGGCGTTCTGCCACAGCGGGTGATGTAACGGGTTTCGTCGAGTGAAGGAGGATACAATGCTAGCCCTAGAAGGTGTTAAAGTCCTCGATCTCACGCATGTTATTGCGGGGCCACTTGCGACGCATCAGCTGTGCGTGATGGGGGCTGAGGTGATCAAGATCGAGCGACCCGAATTTGGGGATAGCGCGCGCAGTTTGGCGGCGCAGCCAGAACTCGAAGGTCTTACGCCTGCTTTTAAAGCAATTAACATCGGGAAGAAGTCGGTCGTGCTGGACCTTAAGACTCAGGACGGGCGGGACGCGGTTTTGAAACTTGCCAAAACTGCGGATGTGTTTGTTGAGAATTTTCGCCCCGGTGTCGCGAAAAAACTGGGGCTGGCGGCAGAGGATATTCGGGGCGTGAACAGTGATATCATCTACTGTTCTATTTCGGGCTGGGGGCAATCTGGGCCGATGTCGCAGACGCCTGCCTACGACCATGTCGTGCAGGCGGCAACGGGTTTGATGGCCATGCAGGGCGACGAAAGCCATGGTGAAGACCCCATCAAAATTGGTTTTCCTGTCATTGATGCGGCAACGGGTATGACAGCAGCAACTGCAATTGTTTCGGCGCTGTTGCGCCGTGCGCGAGGTGACACGTCCCCGATTGAACTGGATGTTTCGATGATCGACAGCGCCTTGGTTTTGAACGGTATGATGGTCGCTGGAACGCGCGCCGCTGGGAAGCCGCTGGGGCGTGCTGGCAATAGGGGATTTGTTGCCAGCCCCGGTGCGGACACTCTGCCCACCAAAGACGGGTATATCTCGCTTGGTGCAAACACCTTTGGGCAGTTTCGAAAGCTGTGTGAAACGATTGGCCGCCCTGAATTGGCAGCGGCCCCATATTTGCCTGAGGGTCTGCCTGAGGATGGGTTTTTAACGAATCTGGCCACGTCTGAATTGCGGGACGCATTGATTGATGCAATGGAGTCTTTTGAGGCGCTTGATCTGGAGGAGCGGCTTCTAGCCAAAGGCGTGCCCGCAGCGAAAGTGCGTAACTTACATGAGTTTTTGACAGAGCTTTATCCCGACACGCCCGGTGCCGATATCCCGCAAAGTGATGGGGTGTTGGGCACGGGGTTTCGGTGGCTCGGTGAACGTCAGGCTGGGTTGCGGCCTGCGCCAAAGTTGGGTCAAGACACGGACGCTTACGTGAAATAATTGGCGACAATCAAACAGGCCAATTTATTGGGTGTTTGACGGTCGTTAGGTATCACCGCCAAACGGCAGGACCCCCTTGCCCTTCACCCCTATATCCCTTATACGCGCGATCAATCGTGATAAGCGGGGACGGCATAGACCGTCGATGAGTTGAGCAGGGCTGGAATACTCCGGCCCTTTGTGTGTTTGAGCGAAACTCTTGTTTGTTGCGGGGAAACGAAACCCAAAGACCCGTGGGACCAACCGCGCGGCCAGAAAAACATGATAAGGAAAACGCTATAATGGCATCTATGGAAGAGTTTGAAGCTCTATTACAAGAGAGTTTTGAAATTGACACACCGGACGAAGGTTCCGTTGTAAAAGGCACAGTACTGGCAATCGAAGCTGGTCAGGCCATCATCGACATCGGCTACAAAATGGAAGGCCGTGTTGAGCTCAAAGAATTTGCGGCCCCAGGTCAGCCCCCTGAAATCGAAGTTGGCGACAGCGTAGAGGTTTACCTCGAGCGCGTTGAAAACGCCCGCGGTGAAGCGGTTATTTCTCGTGACAAAGCCCGTCGCGAAGAAGCATGGGATCGTCTGGAAAAAGCATACGAAGCTGAAGAGCGCGTTGAAGGCGCAATCTTTGGTCGCGTTAAAGGCGGCTTTACAGTGGATCTGGGCGGCG
>CAYWIR010000034.1:0-11934 GCA_964458375.1 uncultured Neptunicoccus sp. | reverse complement strand
ATGCAAACGTTTGAATCCGCCCGCATCCAAACCGCTGCCCGCGCCATTGGCGTGGCGCAAAACGCCATGGAAATCGCCACCAAATACGCTCAAGAGCGCAAGCAATTTGGCAAAGAGCTGCTGGCCTTCCCCCGCATCCGCTCCAAAATCGCGATGATGGCGGTGGAAATCATGGTCACGCGCCAACTGACCTACCATTCCGCCTACGAAAAAGACAACGACCGCCGCTGCGATCTAGAGGCAGGCATGGCCAAACTCCTCGGCGCCCGCGTCGCATGGTCCGCCGCTGACAACGGCCTGCAAATCCACGGCGGCAACGGCTTCGCACTCGAATACCCGATCAGCCGCGTCCTCTGCGACGCCCGCATCCTCAACATCTTCGAAGGTGCCGCCGAAATTCAGGCGACTGTCATTGCAAGACGCTTGCTTGAGAACCGCAATTAAAGATCAGTCGGCACCCGCGTCGGTTCATCTAGGTCCAGTTTTCCAGTGCCCCTGCGGCTCTGGATTTCTGGCACTATATTCAGTCAAATTAAACCGTTCGCGGTTTTGTGACGACGTGCTGCCATAATACAGTGTAAACCACTTTTATGCTGTTTCGAGTCCTCATCGCGCTTTGCCTCACCGCCACATCAGTCATAGGGCAACCTTTCAAATCCCCCGATATTTTGGTCCTCGGCGATAGCCAAATCATGTTTGGCGCAGGGCCCGCATATCTGGATTTTTTTGATGATCTGGTGGAAAATTGCCCTTCAGACAGTGCCGATGCAGACCTCCTCTATGAACTCGAAGTCTACTCAACAGCGGTAATCGGCGTACGCTCAACTTCGATACATAATTGGTCCGCTCAAGACGACGCAGGCAAAGCAGACATATGTGACATAGACCCAAATTTCGATCGAAATGCAGGAGCATACGGCACCGTAAATCAGGCCTTAGAAAAATACATCCAAATTGGACAAGATCCAGAATTCGCTTTCTGCCAGCCAGAAATCTCGCCACTCAAATCGGCACTGCGCCCAGATTATTACGCACCCAAACTCTTGGTTTTATCTTTCTTAGGGAATGCAACCGAACGCTGGGGCGCTTCTCTGCAAACAGCAAAAGATGATGTAGATGCTCTGCTTGCGGAAATCCCCACCAATCTGCCTTGCGTTTTTCTGACAACGGCCCCGTCTTTTAAGACATCAATAAACACGCGCCGCGCCCCCGCACAACAAGCAATCGAGACAGCATTTGCGGCTCATGGAAACAGATGCAGTTTCGTGCGGGGCTCAACACAAAAAACAAAAGCTATCCTTCAAGCGGATAAAAACAACTTTCGGCTCAACGCCGAAGGCGATGTAAAAGACCCATTCCATCCAACTTATCTGGGTGCATCAAGATTTTTGAATTCCATCAGACCAGAGCTTTGTTCAGCCGTCATTTCCAGCCTAAAAAACAAACGCCGTTGATCAACTGCCCCCGAGGAAAATTCGATCATCTTCACTCTGTGAGTTCACTCTAGCAGCCTTACGTTTCGCCCGTGCCTTCGCACGTTTTTCTTTCGCTGCCGCTCGACGTGCCTTTTTCTTTTCAATTTCACTCAGGCCAGAACTGTCCGCTTGGGTGACCGCTATTCCTGTACTGCCTGTACTCGTCTGTGCTTGCGGTGCACCCACAGCAAACGTGGACACCACAGCAACGGTTAATGGAAACATGGCATAGAACTTCATATCGAACTCCAGTCCGGAAAGATGTTGTAAAAGCTGGCACTATTTCGCGCCTTTAACCCATCCCATCATGTTCCTACGGTTCTGTCTGCCCCTTCTCACCAGAACTTGATCCAGCGCGATCAAGGTGCCTAACCCTCACCGATCCTGCCACCCATACCACCGAAACGCCGCAGGCAATCCCCAACGCCGCACCCGCGCCGCAGGATACCGTTTCGGCTCGGCCTGCATTGCGTTTGGCAACGGCTCCCCAAAAGGCCGCCCCGCCACCATTCCCGCCAACAGCTTGCCTGAATAACTCGCCATCGACACACCATTCCCGTGAAACGCCATGGCCGTATACGCCCCGTCCCAATCTCCAATCGGCCCAACGTAGGGCACCAAATTACGCGCCACGCAGATCAACCCTGACCAGTGATAGGCCGTCTTCACACCACGCCAAGCTGGAAACATCGCGTCAAAATCCGCGCGCACTGCGCTTGGCATCCGCGCCTGATCCCGTGGCCCAAGGTTCGGCGTGCCCCGCATCCCAAACAGCATCCGTCCATCGGGCAGCAGGCGGAAATAGTGCAGCATCTTGCGCGTGTCACAACTCATCTGGTGCACCTGCCATCCCTGATCCGCCAGCACATTATCCCCCATCGGCTCCGTCACCATGATGTGACTGACCACAGGCGTATATCGCCCGCCGATCCAATCGGGCAGATTGTCAGAATTGTATCCATTGCCCGCCAACACCAGCTTCTCTGCAACCAAACGCCCCCGCGCGGTCTGCAGCGCAAACCGCCCATCCGCCAACCGCTCAATCCGCGTTACCGTACTGTCCCCGAAAATGCGCCCACCCGCGCGGCGCACCGCATCGGCCAGTCCAAACACATACCGCTGTGGGTTCAAACAAAACCCCACATCCGACCACATCCCGCCATGAAACCCCGCGCCATTCACACCGCGCTCCCGCATCCCATCCGCAGCTACAATCTCTGATTTCACACCGGCCACTCGATCCAAGAACGCCGCGTCCTCTGCAAATCCATCAAAATCCTGCGCCCGATGCGCCATCAACCACTCCCCACGCGGCTGTACCTCTGCATCTATGCCCTCGGAGGCTAAAACCTCTGCCACCGTTTCCGTTGCCCGTACTTGCGCACGATAAAACACCTCCAGATCCGCAGCACCCCACCGATCCGCATAGGCCGCATCCGATATCTTCCCGCCCCCCATGCAATTGAACCCGGCATTGCGGCCAGACGCGCCCCATCCCACCTGAGCCGCGTCCACCACCACAGGCGCAAATCCAAACTCCTTGGCCAAATGCAACGCCGCCGAAAGCCCCGTGAACCCAGCGCCAATCACCGCAACATCTGTTTCAACATCACCCTCAAGCGCGGGATCACGGTCAGGCGGCGGCGTCACCGCCTCCCAATAACTGCCCACAGGTACACCCGTGTCATAGGCATTTGCATGATAAATTCGGTTCAACGGCGACATTTCGCACTCCTCCTGATGCTAGGGTTGCCACGCCGCACGCAATTTGTCACCAACAGCCCTATGAAATATCTCGCGCTCACCACAATCGCCATGCTCGCCGCGTGCCAAACGGATGAAACCATCTCTGGTCAAACCTCCGCCACAGACACATGGCAGCTCACCCAAATGAATGGCACGACCGTCGCCACCACAATTACGCTCACCTTCCCCGAAAAAGGCCGCATCGCAGGCCAAGCCCCCTGCAACAGCTATTTCGCCTCACAAACCGCTCCACTGCCATGGTTCGAAGTCAAAGCAATCGCCGCAACCAAACGGGCCTGCCCAGAGTTAAAACTCGAATCCACCTACTTCCAAACACTCGAAAAAATGACCCTGATCGAACGCTCGGGCGATACACTGCTGCTCTCAAACGACGGCACGGAAACGCTCGAATTCAAACGCAAGCCTTAGCGCCTTTTGTCCAAAAACATCCCCCGTGCAGCGATCTAATCAGGCACTGACATCGCCAATATTCGGCTCATCCGCGTGTAACTCTCACCACTCTCTTGGTGCCAAACGTTAAACGCCTCTTGCGCTTTCTTCTGCGCCCCTTTGCTCGTAGCCTTACCATCAACCACCCCAGCTTGGGTCAAAGCCCGCACCACTGGCCTGCTCAGGATAAAGCTGTCCTTGCCCAAAAACCGCAGCGCATATTGCCCCGTGCTTCCGCCCAGCCGTGCGCCGCGTTTCTTCATCACATCCCACAGCCCAACCAAATCACTGCTTGGCCAATCATGAAAAAACTGCGCTGCCGACCCATGTTCCTGCGCCAAATCGCTTAGAAAAATCGCATTGTCGCGCACCGACAAAATCTTGGTCGCATGGCGCACAATTCCTGTGTCTTTCAAATGCGCATCCAAATCCTCATCCGACATAAACGCGTTGCGGCCAATATCGAACCCGTGAAACCCCGCTTCAAACCCGTCCCATTTCTTTTCAATCACGGACCAGTTGAACCCCGCCTGAAACACCCGCTTTGAAAACTCCGCCAAAATGCGATCATCGCTCAGCGCCGAAATATCGCGTGCGTAATCATAGGCACCGATCGCCTCCTCCAACGCCGCCTCGCCACCTTTGCGCTCTACGGCTGCTTGTCGAAACTCTTCAAATGCCCTCACGGCTCACCTCTTTTTCTAAAGCGCGCACCAATCGCGCGCGTGCATCTGGCAGGGGTCTGTTCCCCAATGCTGGCGCCAACCAGCGTTCCAAAAAATACCCCGTGGTCTTTAGCGCACCGAGCACGTCTTGAGGCGCAGCATCAACACCCTGCATCTGTAAAAACTCGGGCAGTGGCAGCATCCGATCCGCATACTCCGCCCCCGCACTGCGGCACACGGCACGCCCGCTTTTGGGTGACACATAGATCAATTCCTGCGTCCCACCCGTCGCCGCACAAGACGTCAGATCAAGGCCATAGCCCAGCTCTTCCAACATCATCAATTCCCAGACAGCATACTCCGCTGACCAAGGTTCATCCGAATTGAGCCGCTCAATCAACGCAAGCGTTTGATCATAAATCAGCGTTAATTCCATGCGCTCTGGCATGGCGAAATTCATCAACGCACAGATGGAACTTAGCGCCGCCAACCGCCCCCGATCCGACATGATACCGCTGCGCGATTTCAGCAATTCCACACGGTACGTTCCCAAATGCTCTTCCAGCCGCGCGCGCCATTCCACTTCAACCTGATTTCCAGGTTGCAGCACAGGCGCTTGCTTGCGGCTCACACCCCCACGCACCACGCCTGCGTGCCGCCCATGGGTCTGTGTCAAAACATCTAAAATTACCGAAGTCTCACCATGCCGCCGCGCGGCCAGTATGACCCCTTCGTCACGCCATTCCATGATGCGACGCTAGGGCGAAATGCCACCCACCTCAAGCGGTGCCTTAAACGGATGTGTCCAGCGAATACCCAAAGCCACGCACTGTGCGTACAAAATCAACCGCCGACGCTTTGGCCAAGGCTTTGCGCAGCCGTCCGATGTGCACATCCACCGTCCGCGTGTCCACATTCAGGTTGTCGCCCCAAACACGGTCCAACAACTGATCCCGCGACCACACCCGACCAGGCGCTTCCATAAAGACACGCAACAGCTTGAATTCCAGCGGTCCCAGCGAAATCACATGCTCCCCAAGGGATACTTTATGCTGAACCAAATCCATGCTCAGACCTTGGTAGACCAGCAAATCCGTGCCCATTTGCCCCGCCGTATGACGCAGCCCAACACGCACCCGCGCCATCAACTCTTTGATGGAATAGGGTTTCACAACGTAATCATCGGCGCCAATATCCAGACCGCGAATTTTGTCATCTTCTTCGCCACGTGCTGTCAGCATAATCACAGGAATGGACTTTGTGGCCTTGTTCCGTTTCACTTGACGGCACACTTCTAAACCAGATGTTTGTGGCAGCATCCAATCGAGCAAGATCAAATCAATCTCTTGCTCTTCAAGGATCAACAACCCTTCTTCACCCGTCTCGGCCTTAAACACCTCATATCCTTCAACGTCGAGGTTATAGGCCAGCAACTCCAGTTGGGAGGCCTCGTCTTCGACAACTAGGATTTTGGGGCCGCCGGCGCTCATTCTTCGGACAGTTCCCCTGTCACCAGATAGTGCACCTGTTCGGCGATGTTCTTCACTTGGTCGCCCGATCGCTCCATGTTTTTGGAGATAAAAAGCAGGTGAGTGCATGGCTCAATATTCCTTGGGTTTTCCATCATATAGGTCAGCAATTCGCGAAACAGCGCATCGGTGCGGTCGTTGATTTCATCATCCAGCGCACTGGCCTGTTGCGCTTTTTCCAAATCACGGGTGACATAGGCGTCCATCACCATTTCCAGCATGATCGCCACTTTTTCCGATGTTTCCACCAGACTGCGCAGGGCCGATTTCATCGCTGAAAAGTCATCTACGACCCGCACGCGGTACGACAGCGTTTTGGCATAATCGCCCATCCGCTCTAGGGACGCTGAAATCTTCAGCGTCGTAATCGCGCTGCGCAAGTCTTCGGCCATGGGCTGGCGCAAAGCAATCAAACGGATCGCTTTGTCATCGATCTTGTTTTCCAACTTGTTGATCGCCTCGTCCCCTTGGGACACAGTTTTCGCCAGCGATTCATCGTTATCCGCCAGTGCCTTACCTGCGCTCAGGATCTGTTCACGCACTTGCTGCGCCATATCCATCAACATTTTTTCAATCTTGTTCAACTCAGTGTCGAACTTCGTCACAATATGTGTGTTTTCCATAGTCTCAGGCTCCTACCCAATCCGGCCGGTGATGTAATTTTGCGTGCGTTCATCTTCTGGGGACGTAAAGATCGTCTTTGTCGCGCCCGTCTCCACCAACGTTCCCAAGTGAAAGAACGCTGTGCGCTGCGACACACGGGCCGCCTGCTGCATGGAGTGGGTCACGATCACAATCGTAAAATTCTGGCGCAATTCGTCAATCAGCTCTTCGATGATCGCCGTTGCAATCGGGTCGAGCGCCGAACACGGCTCATCCATCAAAACAACTTTTGGCTTCACCGCAATGGTGCGCGCAATGCACAACCGCTGTTGCTGACCACCCGACAACCCCGTTCCAGGTTGATCCAACCGATCCTTAACCTCGTTCCACAAACCCGCTTTTTCCAGCGCCCATTGCACCAACTCATCCATGTCGGTTTTGGATTTCACCAACCCATGAATTTTCGGCCCATAGGCCACATTTTCGTAAATGGATTTCGGAAACGGGTTCGGCTTTTGAAACACCATACCCACATGCTGGCGCAGGGCCACTACGTCCACTTCTGGCGCATAGATGTCTTGTCCAGCAATGCGAATGTCGCCTTCTACACGGGCAATCGGCACCAGATCATTCATGCGGTTAATACACCGCAGAAAGGTGGATTTCCCACACCCAGATGGGCCAATCAATGACGTCACTTTGTATTCAGGGATATCCAGCGCAATCTTATTCAACGCCTGCTTCTCGCCGTAATAAACATCGACGTCCTTGGCCGTGATAATGGAAGTCTTTGACATAGATTAGAACCTTTTCTCGAACTTACGACGCAGGATGATCGCAAGAATATTCATGGTAACAAGGAAGACCAGCAACGTGATAATCGCAGCAGAGGTCTTTTCAACAAACGCCCGTTCAGGGGCGTCCGCCCATAAGAAGATTTGCACTGGCAGTGCGGTGGCTGGCTCCAGAATGGAGTGCGGCACATCCACAATAAACGCCACCATCCCAATCATCAGCAACGGGGCCGTTTCACCCAGCGCCTGCGCCATACCCACAATCGTCCCCGTCAAAATCCCAGGCAATGCCAATGGGGCAACGTGATGGAACGTGGCCTGCACAGGGCTCGCACCCATGCCAAGCGCCGCTTCACGGATGCTTGGTGGCACCGCACGCAAACTTGCCCGCGCTGCAATAATAATCGTCGGCAGCGTCATTAGGGACAACACCAATCCACCCACCAAAGGCGAAGACCGTGGCAACCCAAACGTGTTCAAAAACATTGATAACCCAAGCAATCCGAACACAATAGACGGCACCGCTGCAAGGTTGTTGATATTCACCTCAATCAGGTCGGAAATTCGGTTCTTCGGCGCAAATTCTTCCAAATAAATCGCCGCCAAAATCGCCACAGGGAAAGAGATAAAGAAACACACCAACAATGTCAGCGCCGATCCTGTTAATGCGCTCAGGATACCTGCCAATTCTGGCTCACGGCTGTCCCCATTTGTGAAAAAGGACCAGTTGAACGTCCGCTCTACCGCGCCCTGTTCGGTCAGGTCATCAATCCACGCAATTTCCAAATCGGACATACGCCGTTCGTCTTCTGCCAATGTGCGATCCACGGCCCCTTTGGCCACCGCATCAAAATCATCAGACGCGCGGAATTCTACCATGGCCTCACCGCCCAGCGCATCAGGATTAGCCAGAACAAACCGTTCCAACTCAAACCCCATGTCATTGGACAGCAGACCATAGAGCATACGCCGTTGTTTGCGTTTTTTGGCGTCAGGGAACCGCGCCTTCAGCGCATCTTTGACGATCTTTTCAAACCGCGCATCGCCGATGTTCTCTGGGTCCACATTGTCTGGCCCCAAATCCACCGCGATTGTCACATTGGTCGTTCCAAACGCACCCGTTCCTTTGATCAGGATCGACCCAACCATCACAACAAGAAACAGCAAGGATACAAAAATCGCACCGCGACCGTACCACTGGAACCGCTTTTCTGCGGATTTACGCCCCTTCAGCTGGGCGGATGGCGTGATGAAATCAGTCATATTGTTCCTGATATTTTCTAACGATGCGCAACGCGATTACGTTCAAGCACAGCGTAACAACAAACAACAACAGGCCGAGCGCAAAGGCAGACAGCGTCTTGGCACTGTCAAACTCTTGGTCCCCTGTCAGCAGCGCAACAATCTGCGCGGTAATGGTGGTGACGGCCTCTAACGGGTTCGCGGTCAAATTGGCCGCCAAGCCCGCTGCCATCACAACAATCATGGTTTCCCCAATCGCACGGCTCGCTGCCAACAACAGCGCCCCCGCAACACCTGGAATGGCAGATGGCAGGATCACTTTGCGAATGGTTTCAGAATGGGTCGCACCCAACCCCAAGGACGCATCACGCATCGCTTGCGGCACGGCATTGATCACGTCATCCGACAGCGAAGAAATCAGCGGAATAATCATCATCCCCATGATCAAACCCGCCGCCAACGCGCTTTCAGAGGAAACGTTCAGCCCCATACTCTCGCCGCCACTGCGCAACAAAGGCGCAACGGTCAGCGCCGCGAAAAACCCGTAAACAACCGTCGGAATACCCGCAAGAATTTCCAGCGCAGGCTTCACCAAGTCGCGGAACCGCTTGCTCGCGTATTCAGATAAATAAATCGCGGACAACAGCCCAAGCGGCGTCGCCACACACATCGCAATGAACGAAATCAGCAATGTACCCGTAATCAGCGGAATCGCTCCAAAGGCTCCCTCCGCTGCAACCTGATCTGCACGCAGGGCCGTTTGTGGGCTCCATTGCGTACCAAACAGAAAATCCGTCAGCGGGATACGTTCGAAAAAGCGATAGGCCTCAAAGGCCAGCGACAAAACGATCCCAACAGTGACCAACACCGCCACCAAAGAACACAAAATAAGGATCGTCATAACGATCCCTTCCAACCCCTTCTTCCGTTGTGAATGCACCAAATCAATGGTGCTGTTGACTGGGTTGGTATCAAGCGTCGCCATGGCAGTGGTCTTTCAGTCGAAAAAAATGGGATGCCCGACCCAACGGGCATCCCAGTGTCTTGTTGTCCAATTTACATGGACAGGTTCATCAAACCTGTGATGGACTTGGCGCCTTCTTCGCGCTCATCGTCCGTCATTGGGATCAGGCCTTTGTCAGCCAAATAACCTTCTTCACCCCATGCGTCTTCAGATGTGAATTCGCTCAGGAACTCTTCGATCCCTGGAACCACACCAACGTGGGCTTTTTTCACATAGAAGTACAAAGAGCGGGATACTGGGTAGTCACCCTCTGCGATCAATTCAAACTCTGGCTCAACGCCATTGATCATAGAGCCCTGAACGCTGTCAGAGTTTTGCTCAAGGAATGAGTAACCAAAGATACCAAACGCATCTGGGTTCGCATTCAGCTTTTGAACGATCAGGTTGTCGTTTTCACCAGCTTCTACATACGCACCGTCTTCACGGATAGTGTGGCACAAGGATTTATAGGCAGACTTGTCTGTCTTTTTCAGCGCCTTAACCCAATCAACAGTTTTACAACCGCCTTCCATGGCCAGCTCTACGAATGCGTCGCGTGTACCAGATGTCGGTGGAGGTCCAAGAACCTCAATCTTAACCGCAGGCAATTCTGGGTTAACTTCGTTCCACATTGTGTATGGGTTCGGCTTTGTTTCGCCTTCGCCCGCTGGAACGTCTTTGGCCAATGCCATGAACAGATCACCCAAAGTGATGTTCATCTGGGCAGATTTTTTGGAGTTTGACAGAACGATCCCGTCATAACCGATTTTTGCTTCAACGATGTCTGTAACGCCGTTTTCAGCACACTTTGCAACTTCGCTCTCTTTGATGCGACGTGATGCGTTTGTGATGTCTGGATGCTCGGTGCCAACACCGGAGCAGAACAATTTCAAACCACCGCCGGAGCCTGTGGACTCAACAACTGGTGTTTTGAAATCTGTGGACTTACCAAAACGTTCCGCAACAGTTGTTGAGAACGGAAATACAGTAGAAGATCCAACGATTTTGATTTGGTCACGTGCAAATGCAGGTGCAGCAGCGGCAGAAGCCAGCGCGATAGCAGTTACGCAAAGCGATTTTGTAAACATTATGTTCATCCCATTGTGTCTGTCCGATTCGTACCGGATGACAGTGAACTAGGCAGCGGATGTGAAGCTTATTGCTCAGTTTTGTAACAGTTTTGTGACAAGGCTCAGAAAATGTCACCTCAAACCGCGACATTCTGACCCCCATCTTTGACGGCCTCCATCGACACATGCGTGGAACTATTTGAAACATAAGGAAGAGTCGAAATCACCTCCCCTAAAACCGTGCGGTAGGCTTTGATATCCGTCGTGCGAACTTTCAATAAATAATCAAAAGCACCCGCAATCATATGGCATTCTTCGATCTCACTGACCCCTGAAACAGCCATATTAAAAGCCCGCAAAGCCGATTCTCGCGTATCCGACAGCGTAACCTCCACAAAGGCGATATGATCGAGCCCAAGTTTCCCCAGATCAAGCACCGCCCGAAACCCACGAATAAACCCGTCACCACGCAGCCGCTTCACCCGCAACTGACACGGCGTCTTAGACAACCCCACCGTGCTCGCCAATTCTGTCATCGACATACGCCCATCACGGTGCAACGCCCGCAGGATTTTGCGATCAATCTCGTCTAAAGAGCTATCCACCACAGTATTTCCAATCATTACGTCCATTTTAACGATCAAATATGGTCAATTCATACTGCCATTCAATCAAAAACAGGCAAACCCACCACTATTTCAATGCTACGAAGGACACATCGCACTTTTCGCATCGGAACATGTCATGGCTGATCTTCAAACGCTTCGCACCCAAATCCGCGCCGCCCACCTCGCAGATGAAACCGCCCTGCTTGCCGATCTGCAAACACAGGCAAACCTCACGGACGCAGAAAAATCCGCCGCAACAACCCGTGCCACGGCTCTCGTGACCAAAATCCGCACAACAGGCGATTCAGGCATGATGGAGGTCTTCATGGCCGAATACGGCCTCTCCACGGACGAAGGCATCGCCCTCATGTGCCTCGCCGAAGCCCTGTTGCGTGTCCCCGATTCTGAAACCGTCGACGCCCTGATCGAAGATAAAATCGCCCCCTCCGATTGGGGCAGCCATCTTGGCAAATCCTCCTCTTCCCTCGTCAACGCCTCCACATGGGCGCTCATGCTGACAGGCAAGGTGCTAAACGACGAAGAGCCAGGCATCGCCGCCACCTTAAAATCCGCCGTCCGCCGTCTTGGCGAACCCGTCATCCGCACTGCCGTATCCCGCGCCATGAAGGAACTCGGCGCACAATTCGTACTCGGTGAAACCATCAAAGAAGCCGTATCTCGCGGAAAATCCAAAGCCCGCGACGGCTTTACCTTCTCCTATGATATGCTCGGCGAGGCCGCCCTTACCG
>CAYWIR010000033.1:2615-11979 GCA_964458375.1 uncultured Neptunicoccus sp. | reverse complement strand
TGTTGTTTGGTTAACGGAACAAAGTCGATGCTCTAGGGCTTGAAACCCTGAGGAAACGGTCGCATCTTAAAAGAAAGACCCAATCAAGCCGTAACACATGTCGAGGCTATTGGAAAAATTCTAGGAGTGAACATAATTTCATGAGCTCTTTTGACACAGAAGCGAAACATTTGGACGGGAAGCTGCTGATTGCGATGCCGTCGATGGGTGATCCTCGGTTTAACCGATCTGTTGTCTATATATGTGCGCATTCGGATGACGGGGCCATGGGTTTGATTGTGAACAAACCAGCCGAAGACCTGAAGTTTGCGGATTTGTTGGAGCAATTGGACATTACCGCAGATCGCCCCATTGAAGGTGTTGATGTGCATTATGGTGGCCCCGTTGAACATGGGCGCGGGTTTGTGCTGCATTCCCGCGACTATGAAACACAGGATGCCACGCTGAATGTGAATGATCAGTTCGGGATGACTGCGACGCTCGATATCCTAGAAGATATTTCGCAAGGGCATGGGCCTGATAGCTGTTTGCTAGCGCTGGGGTACGCAGGTTGGGGGCCGGGCCAGTTGGAAGATGAAATTCGCGACAACGGTTGGCTCACCTGTGACGCGAAGGCTGGGCTGGTGTTTTCAGATGACCACGACAGCAAGTGGGCCGCTGCGATGCAGGAAGTTGGGATTGACCCGCGCATGTTGTCGGCTGAAGGCGGTCGCGCCTAAAAGCAAAACCCCCGAGCAAGCTCAGGGGTTTCTAAGACCTAAATCGGGTCCTCAGGTGTCTAAGCGTGGCTTAGAGCATACCTTCGCGCTGAAGTTTCTTGCGTGCGAGCTTGCGCGCGCGACGCACTGCTTCGGCCTTTTCACGGGCTTTTTTAACGGAAGGTTTTTCGTAATGCTGCCGAAGCTTCATTTCACGGAAAACGCCTTCACGTTGCAGTTTCTTCTTCAGGGCACGAAGCGCCTGATCGACATTGTTGTCACGAACCGATACCTGCATGTGGGGTCACCACCTTTCTAAGTTAAATTTGCATGAGGCAATTTTGAGATCAAAAAAGCCTCGAATTGCAGGAACTGGCCGTATAGCAAGGGTGGGCTACGTTGTCCAGCAAGGAGAATCCGATGAGCACCACACCAAAAACCGAAGACACACACCTGTCAGAGACCCGCGCCAGACTGTTGGCAGCGGCCGAAATGCATGTGGTTTTTGATGGGTGGTCAGATGCCACGTATCGTGCGGCGGTCGAGGATTCAGGTGTGGATACAGGGTTGGCGGCGCAAGCCTGCCCCCGTGGCGGGCTGGATTTGGCGGTGGCCTATCACAAGGCGGGGGATGCGGCGATGGTTGGCGCCATGCAAGCGGCTGATTTGGGGGCAATGCGGTATTCCGAGCGTGTGGCTTACGGTGTGCGTGTGCGCCTTGAAGCGGTTGACCGCGAGGCGGTGCGCCGTGGTGTGAGCCTGTTTGCGTTGCCCCAACACGCGGCGGAAGGGGCTGCGCTGGTTTTGGGTACGGTGGGGCAGATTTGGGAAACGCTGGGGGACACCAGTACGGATGTGAACTGGTACACCAAGCGGGCGACTTTGGCGGGGGTGTATTCCAGCGTTTTGTTGTTTTGGCTTGGGGATGAAAGCGAAGACTTCGCAGACACATGGGCGTTTCTGGATCGTCGCATTGATAACGTGATGCAGATCGAAGTGGCCAAGGCCAAGATGCGAGATAACCCGCTGGTCAAGGCGTTTATGAACGGACCCGGGCGCGTGCTTGATAACATCAAGGCGCCAAGTGATCAGGCGCAGGCGGATTTGCCAGGATATGTTGCGCCCAAAGGCTAGGCCGATTTGGGGCGCGATACCGCAATCAGTACAAGGGCAATGAGCGCGGGCAGGGCCTGTATCATGATGATCCGTGGGCTGACGGTAAGCCCGCCAAAGACGCCAGCAGCGACCACGCACAACAGCGAAAACACAACGAAGTCGATTTTGCGGGCGATCAGGCCATATATGATGCCAGCGGCGAGGAACCCGTTGTAGAGCCCTTGTTGCATGGCAAGGGTGGCCGTGGTGGCGGCATCTTCCACTGTCATGTTGAACGTGCTGCGCCCGATGTCAGCTTCCCATAAGAACATTTCCAAGACGAGAAACCAGAGGTGCATAAGCGCGACGAGGGCGGCGAGGATAAGGGCAAGCGTGCGGATCATGTTGAGCGTCCTTTAGGGGCGTAGGGCTGCGAGTTTAGCGCCAAAGCCGATGAAAACAACGCCTGTTATGCCTTTGATCCAACGTTGGACGGATTGGTTTTGCGCGGCATGGGTTAATTTTGCCAAGAGAAGGACCATTGCGATGAACCACAGCCCGTTTATGGCTGCGTGTATGGACACCAAAAAGAACGAAGATGCGACAGAGGCTTCGCCCACGGCGAGGAATTGGGGAAATGCGGCGAGGTAGAACATCGAAACTTTGGGGTTGAGCGCATTTGTTAGGAAACCTTCGCCCAAGGCCACAAAAAGTGTGCGCTTGCGTTTGGCTGGGGCTACCTTGGCAACGGGTTCGACGCCTTTGATCGCGGCGAAAAGCGCCTTGATCCCGATCCAGCAGAGATAAGCCGCGCCGAGGTATTTTACGATGGTGAAGGCTGTTGCCGATTGCATCAACAGAACCGAAATGCCGAGCACAGACAACGCGCCGTGCAGATAAAATGCGGCGATAAAGCCAGCGACATTGGCAAACCCTGCGCTGCGGCCAGATGTTGGAACAGTTTTCGCAATCAGCACGCCGTTTGGGCCTGGAGATACCACCAGCAGCGTGGCGACAACGGTAAAAGTGAAAATGTCTGCCCAAGTCATGATTGCACCTTTCGCTGTTTCACAGACTGTGCGCGGGTTGGGCGGTAAAGGCAATTGGGGTGGGTGTGAAACTTTGGGTTTGGGCGAATTGTCAGGTGTACAGCCCGATTGTCGTGTGAAAGGATCACAGCACTTTGAAAGGACACGACATGGCGTTGAGCGATACACAACTGACCTATTTTGATGGTGCATGGGCCGAGGGGAATACGCCTATTTTAGGGGCTGCGGATCATTCGATGTGGCATGGCAACATGGTGTTTGATGGGGCGCGGTTTTTCGATGGCGTGATCCCTGATCTGGCGCACCACAGCGCGCGGGTTATACGATCTGCGCAGGCTATGGGGATGCCAGCGCCTGTGGATGCAGATACGATCGAGGGACTGATCCGCGAAGGTGTGGCCAAGATGGATGGGGCAGAGGCGTTGTATCTGCGGCCCATGATCTGGTCCACGGGGAGCCTTGCGTCGATCCTCGAAACCGATCCTGACACAGTTAAGTTTGCGATTTGTCTGGAAGCGCTTCCTATGCCTGAAGTTGGGGAGATGCCGTTGACGGTAAGCCCTTATCGCCGCCCTCACCCTGATACGGCTTTGACAGAGGCCAAGGCGGCGTGTCTCTATCCGAACAATGCGCGGATCATTGCAGAGGCGCGGTCCCGTGGTTTCAAAAACGCACTGTCGATGGATTTGGATGGGCATGTGGCGGAAACCGCGTCTACCAATGTGTTTATGGTCAAGGACGGCGTTGTTTTGACGCCTAAGCCCAATGGCACGTTTTTGAACGGGATCACGCGGCAAAGGGTTATGGCGCTGTTGCGTGCCGATGGAATAGATGTGCAGGAAACATCGCTTTCGCCTGCGGATTTTGCGCAAGCGGACGAGGTGTTCCTGACAGGAAACGCATCCAAGGTTATGCCTGTCACAGCATTGGATGACCGCAAGTTTGAAACCAGCCCAATCGCTATGCGAGCCCGCACATTATATTGGGATTTTGCCCACACACAGTTTGAGAAAGTAGCCCTATGAGCCAGATGAACGTTGTTGAAATTACCAAACCCGGTGGGCCAGAAGTTTTGGTGCCTGCGGTGCGCGATATTCCAGAAGTCGGCCATGATGACATTCTGATCAAAGTGATTGCAGCAGGTGTGAACCGCCCTGATGCGTTGCAGCGGGCAGGGGCCTATGATCCGCCCAAAGGCGCGTCTGATCTGCCTGGGTTGGAATGTTCGGGTACGGTTGCCGCTGTGGGGGCTGGCGTAACACGCTGGGCCGTTGGGGATGAGGTCTGCGCGCTTCTGCCAGGGGGCGGCTACGCTGAGTATGTGACCACTCCTGCGGATCATGCGCTGCCCGTTCCAAAGGGGCTCGACATGGTGCAAGCGGCGGCGTTGTGTGAAACCTATTTCACGGTTTATTCCAACGTCTTTATGCGTGGCGGATTGCAGGCGGGTGAAGTGTTTTTGGTGCACGGTGGCTCATCTGGGATCGGCACCACGGCCATTCAATTGGCCGCGAAGGCGGGTGCGCGGGTGTTTGCAACGGCGGGGTCTGCCGAAAAATGCGCGAAATGTTTGGAGTTGGGGGCTGAGCGGGCCATCAATTACCGCGACGAGGATTTTGTGGCCGTTATGAAAGAGGTGACGGGTGGCAAAGGTGTTGACCTGATCCTCGATATGGTGGGCGGTTCGTATATTCCGCGCAATGTGAAGGCGATGGCGCTTGATGGGCGGTTGGTTCAGATCGCGTTTTTGGGTGGGCCTGTGGCCGAGTTGAACTTTGCGCAAGTCATGGTGAAACGTCTGACGATCACGGGATCGACGCTGCGCCCGCAAAGCGACGCCGCTAAGGCGACGATTGCGCGGGAGTTGGAAGCGAATATTTGGCCGATGTTATCAGACGGGACGATTGCGCCTGTGATGGATAGTACATTCCCATTGGCGCAGGCGGCATCGGCGCACGCGAAGATGGAAACATCGGTGCATATCGGGAAGATTGTTTTGGTGGTTTGAGCGCTTGATGAACGACGCATGAGGTCGCTTTAGAAGGGATTATTCTAATGGATTTTGTAGGTATCGGGCTCGCGTTGGCCATTGGAAGTTTTATTTCATTGGTGTTTGCGGCGATTGATCGGCTTCTTTTGAAACGACAGGTCAGTTGGTTGTCTGATCGCGCAACACATTGGTATTTCTTCTTTGATGAGATGAGGATCCCAAATTTACCCAAAATCGTTCTTGAATTGTTGCGTCGATTTTCTCGTTATATTTTGTGGGTCGCAGCGCCCCTGACTGTGCTTCCGATAGTGGTTTTGATACTGGTGACAGTGTTTAACATTGAGAGTTTGCCTCAATCCGATCTTTGGTTCTGGTTATTTGCGGTTGGTGTGCTGTGCTTTGTTTTTTATGGCATCATCATTTTACTTGCTGCCGCTTCAAGACGAGGCCTTTTGCTTTTGGGCATTCTTTTGGTTGCGGGCATTATCGGCTTGGTCATTTATTTTGCCAACCCGAGCTTTCAAGACCCAGAAACAGAAGCTGAAGCGTTGGCGGGGGTGTTTGGGTATTTATTGTTGCTCATTTTGGCCGCGCCTTTGATCCTTTTCCTTGGGGTTCTTTTGGGGCTGTCTTTTTTGTTGTTCAGTTTTTGGGTTTTTAAAAATACCACGTGTCATCTGTTAGAATTGAGCGTTGAACGTAAGACTATTTTTGCACACCTTGGTGTTTTCATTGGTCTGATTGTGGGGATCGGTAAGTTCGCCATTGAGATGGTGAAGCTCATTTAGGTTTAACGCGGTGCGGTTTTAAATCCCTAAAGAGCCGAGGATCGGGCAATCGGCGTAGTCATTGCCTGCGGGGTGAACGTTTGCGGATGAACGCTGACTATCGTTATTGAAACTGGTCGTTTCCGAGCAAGACAGGTCGCATTCAAAGCGGGATCGTAGTGAGAGTAAGTGCGAACGCAGGAGAATGCAGGCATGGCGATTTTATCCAAGGATCAGATGGATCAGTTTTGGCGTGATGGTGTTCTGGTTGTTGAGGATGCAGTGACGCCTGCGCAATTGGCTGATTTGCGCGATGTGTTTGCAGGTTGGGTAGAAGAAAGCCGTGCGCATGATGCGGATTATGGTGAGACCATGGACGGCCGCCCGCGGTTTGATTTGCAACCAGGTCATAGTGCAGAGGTTCCAGGGTTGCGGCGCGTCCAGTCACCTGAGGAAGTTTCAGATGTCTATGCGGATGTGATGCGGACAGCGCGAACGGTGGATATGTGTGCAGAGTTGATCGGTCCTGCGCTGCGGTTTCATCATGGCAAGGTGAATTCGAAACTGCCAGGGACCGCGACGGAAGTGAAGTTTCACCAAGACTTTCCGTTTCAGCCCATGACCAATGACGACATTATCACCTGCTTGTTGTTTGTTGATGATGTGACGCTTGAAAATGGGCCACTAGAGGTGGTGCCAGGGACGCATACTGGGCCGATTTATTCCCTTTGGCATGGGGGGCGGTTTACAGGGGCCGTGGCGGATGACGTGAAAGCGCAACATAGCGAGAATACTGTGATGTGTACGGGCAAAGCGGGGTCGGTTTGCTTGATGCATGCGCGGTTGTTGCATGGTTCTGCGCCCAATAGGTCGGAGTCTGCGCGGACGCTTTACATCACTACGTATTATGCAGAAGACGCGATTGAGTTGAGCCCAAACCATTTACCAAGCACGCTGACACATGAGATCGTGCGCGGTGAAGCATCGGGTCGGGTGCGGTGCACGCCTTACGATATGGAATTGCCAGAGGTGCCCAAAGACACCAGTTTCTTTGCGCAACAAGAGCAGGGATAACCCGCAGCCAGATCGTTCAAGATAGAGCAATCGGCGCGAGTGCGGCGTTCAAAGATCAGGCAGGTACAATCGGGATAAGCGACACATCTGTCGGGTCGAGATCCTGCGCTCCCGTTACTTCTGCAACCGCCACGCCGTTGATCAGGATCGTCGCGCCCGTGCCGTCTGCAAAATTTGTAACTGTTACCGTAGGTTCCACAGGATCACCCGTGATGGGGTCGGTCTCTTGATCGTATTCGATTTGCAAAATGTCTTCGCCCGCGGTGAAATCATTGATGGTAGATGTACCTTCACCGATGACCGCTTGGTCGATGATGAACGTATCTGCGCCGTCGCCGCCCGTGCCTTCGTCTCCGATGCCAAGCAGGAGGCTATCGTTGCCGATCCCGCCAAAGAGATGGTCGATGGCTTCGGGTTCTCCATCCAGATCAAGCGAAGTGTCGCCTTGTGCGCCGTTTAGAATATCATCGCCCGCTTCGCCATACAGCGTGTCCGCGCCGCTGGCCCCCCAGATTATGTCGTCGCCGTTTTCGCCAAACAGTTCGTCGTCGTGCAAACCGCCATCCAGTGTGTCATTGCCTTCGCCGCCATACAGGGTGTCGTTTTCTTCGCCGCCTGTAAGGGTGTCATTGCCTTCGCCGCCTATCAAATAATCATCATCGCCACCGCCAAAGAGCGTGTCATCGCCAAGGCCGCCAGTAAGGATGTCATCGCCTGATTTGCCAAGGGCGTAGTCGTTTCCTGCGCCCATTTCCGCCGTGTCGTTGCCGTCGCCTGCCTGAAGGGTGTCGTCTTGATCGGTGCCTACGATGCTGTCGTCGCCATCCCCTGCAAGAAAAGATGCGCCGTCAGGGTCAATGCTGGTTAGGAAATCATTCGCTGCGCTGCCAAGGACAGTTTCAGGGCTGCCATCAGCCTCGGAGGGGTCTGGGGAGGTGTCGGCGGCGGTGCCAGCCGCATCATTATCGTCGTCGCTTAAAAAGAAAGATGCTCCAAAGATGCCTGTAAACAGCAAGGCATTCACCACATGGGCCAGCGCAAAGGTCAGCATAATATCACCACTCGTTAAGACGCAATACGGGCGTCGTGTTTACTCAAACTTGAATAAACTTAACCTTGGATGAGGGCAGGAGTGCGGCGTGTTTGCGGGAATTCTGTGCCGAATTCGCCGCAATCCAGCCTTATCTGATTGGGTTGAACGTGGCTTGAGTGGCCTTGCAATCGCGGATTGCATCGCGACCACAGCGGCGAAATTCAAAGTCTTTGGTCAGGCAAATGCGAACCTCTTGGATGTGGTTTTGTTTGCAGGTGACGGTGATTTGATCCGCTTGTAGGTCTGGGTTTGCTTCGATGAAGGCCTGTTCGATTACTTTGGCGGGGAGGCGGATCGGTTTGCTGACTTTGCGCAGCAAAGCGGGGCGGTTCAGGGCGCCGTATGCGGTGCGGGATGCGGCATAGTAATTTGCAGCCGACAGGCCAGAACAGGTGCCGTGCTTTTTCCATTGATGCCACGCGAGCCCGCCAGACCCCATAATATCTGACATGGCTTTGGTCATAGAACGGCTGGGCGCGCGTTCATTGGCGCGGCAATAGGATGGCCAACCAGATTCATTTTGTGGCCACAGGCCATGCAGGATAAACCCGTGATCGTGCCGTGTGTGACATTGATCTGATCCTTTGCGATCCCCTTCCAACGCGCACCAATTTGGCGACCAAGATAGGGCCATAACATAGTAATCAAAGTCTCCGGCGCGTTCTCCTTCGGCCTGAACAGCAGAGCCGAGCAATAGGAGGGTCAGAAAAATACGGAACATGGGTCTTTTCCTTTAAAGGTTCTTTGTCTATATAGGCCGAGAATTCCCCACCTGAAACGGCAATTCGCGAAGGCCACGGCCCGAGCAACCGATTTTACGGCGCGGGAGAGGTTTATTTGGAGGATGGAGCATGGCGCTTCCTATTATGGCTAAGGCCACCGCAGTATGGCTCGTTGATAACACGACGCTCAGCTTTAAACAGATCGCAGATTTCTGTGGCCTGCACGAGCTGGAAGTGAACGGCATTGCTGATGGTGAAGTGGGCCAGGGGATCAAGGGTTTTGATCCGATTGCCAACAACCAGCTGACCCAAGAAGAGATCAATCTGGCGCAAGAAAGCCCGCGCCATAAGTTGAAGCTGAAGCATAACCCAGCCGCAGATGGGGAACAGAAACGTCGTGGGCCACGCTACACGCCGCTGTCCAAACGGCAGGATCGCCCCGCGTCTATCCTGTGGTTGGTGAAGTTTCACCCAGAGCTGACAGATGGCCAGATTTCCAAACTGGTCGGCACCACGAAGCCAACCATTCAGGCTATGCGGGATCGCACACACTGGAATATCGCGAATATCCAGCCGATTGACCCTGTTGCGCTGGGCCTGTGTAAGCAGCTTGAATTGGACGCAGCGGTTGCCAAAGCGGCGGCGAAAGCGGCTAAAGACGGCACTGTGATTTCCGACGAAGAGCGTTTGAAGCTGGTCTCTACAGAGCAGTCATTGCAGATGGACACAGAGCCGAAGATGCCATCGAACATGGCAGGTCTTGAGACATTTTCCTTGGGCGACGCGCCAGAGGAAAAAGAAGAGGCGATTGTGGATGCGGACAGCCTGTTCAACCTGCCAAAAGGTGGCGGCGAGGACGAAGACGAGTAATCGTCT
>CAYWIR010000033.1:0-2515 GCA_964458375.1 uncultured Neptunicoccus sp. | reverse complement strand
TGTCGTTTTTGTCTTAGAATTGCCCAGAGCAAGGGCGTAGCATTGGTGCAATTGCAGGATTTCTGCAGGCCTCTATTCAGATAGGACAGCTTATGGTCACGGCAGAGCGCAGTGCGGCGGTTGGCATTTTATGTGCGCTGGGTGCGACGGTTTTCTTTTCGCTAAATGATCTGTCGATCAAGTTTCTGAGCGGGGACTATCCGCTGCATCAGATCGTGTTTGTGCGGGCCACAGTGGCATTGTTGTTCACGTTGCTGGTGTTTATGCCGATGGATGGTGGGTGGTCTGCCCTTAAGACGCGGCGGCCCATGATCCATGTGGTGCGCGGTGTGTGTGTAGTGGTGGCCAACAGTGCGTTTTTTGCGAGTATTGCGGCGATGCCTTTGGCGGATGCGTCGGCGATCTTTTTTGTGGCACCGTTGTTTATCACAGGTTTGTCGTTCTTCTTTTTGGGCGAAGACGTTGGGATCAGGCGTTGGTTGGCTGTTTTTGTAGGGTTGATAGGGGTTGTGATTGTTGTGCGGCCCACGGGGGCGGGGTTCTCGGCTGTGGCGCTGTTGCCTGCGATTGCTGCGCTTGCTTATGCGGGTTTGCAAACAATGACGCGCTATACTGGTATGAGCGAGCGGGCCTCGACCATGTCGCTCTATATTCAGCTGACGTTTATGATTGTGTCTGGTGGGATGGCCCTAACCCTAGGGGATGGGCGGTTTGCGGGATCAGACAATGATGCGTTGGAATTTTTCTTACGCCCTTGGGCCCTGCCGCCGATCACGGATGGATTGATCATGCTGGCCCTTGGTGGGGTGAGCGCCTGTGCGGGGTATCTGATTGCGCAGGCCTATCGTGGGACTGATGCGGGGTTGGTGGCACCGTTTGAATACACTGCGCTGGTGCTGGCGGTGTTCTGGGGGATTGTGATCTGGGGCGAATGGCCCTTGTGGAGCACGTGGATCGGTATTGTTCTGATCGCAGGGTCTGGGATCTTTGTGGCCCTGCGCGAAGCCAAGTTGGGTGGGAAACCATCGGCCAAGCGGGTGGCTGGACGGCGTTAGTGCGCGGCGGCCTCTAGCGGGTCGATCAGGGAGCGGCCGCCATCGACGGTGACGATTTGGCCCGTCATGAAACCTGAAGCTTCGGTGGCAAGGAATTGCGCGGTTTCTGCAACTTCGCGTGCTTCGGCAATACGGCCAAGCGGTGTCGCAGACAGTGTGGCGGCGCGCACTTCGGGGTCGTCTTTGAGGCGCGTTTGCAAGGATGCGGACATAATTGAACCGATCGCGATGCCGTTTACCCGAATGCGTTGATCCGCGAAGGCCACGGCAAGGGAGCGGGTCATTTGGTTTAAGGCCGCGCTGGCCACGGAGTAGGCAAGCAGTTCGGCATGGGTGCGATCCGCTGCGATTGAGCTGAGGTTCACAACAGCGCCGATGCCGCCTTCTGTGGGGTTTTCTTTTTCTTGCGCAATCATGCGCTTTGCCACGGCTTGTGTGACACGCAGGTTGGCGAGAACATTTTGTTGAAACAGCTCTTCAAAATGATCGTCGCGCGGATCAAGCGGGTTTGACGGCAATACTTGGCGAGATGCGTTGATCAGGATGTCGATGCCATCAAAGGCATCAATGGTGGCGGAGAGTAAGTTTGCGATTGTAAGCTTTTCGCGAAGATCGCCGCTGAAGTAGCGCACGTTTTCACCATCCCCGTCGATGGCCTCGGCCTCTGCTTCGAGCTTGGCTTCGTCCATATCCACCAACATGACATTGGCACCGTGATCGGAAAAGTGGCGGGCAATCTCGAGACCAACCCCGTTGGCCGCCCCCGTGATGATGGCGGTTTTACCTTCAAGCGAAAAAGACATGGGCGTGTCGACCTTTTGCTGATTCTGCGTGTGACTATAACAGTGCCTGAACAGAATAGTTGTTTTATTGCTTTGGTTTTCGGGCGTGGATAATTTTGTAGCGGCTGGATTGGGAGATGACCTCCCAGCGTGCGAAACAGGCATCCAGTGTTGATTCATAGGCAAGTTGGCGGTTTGCCACCATTAAGAGTTGCCCCGTTGGTTTTAGTTGTGTCGCGGCGGATTGGATGAAGGCACGGCCCAAAGATGGGTCGGCTTTGCGACCTGTGTGAAACGGTGGGTTGCTGATGACCCAATCGTAAGCGTTTTTCTGGCTGGGCCGTGTTGCATCCGCCCAATGGAATGTAGCGCGGGGGTCAGTCACGTTAAGCCGCGCGCAGTCCAGCGCGGCATGTTCCGCCTCTATCAGGTCCAGCGAGTCCACATGGCTGTTTGATTGCAAAAGCTGTGCCGACAGCCAGCCCCATCCCGCGCCAAGATCCGCAACCTTGCCTTTGATCTTGGGGTCGAGCACAGCTGCGAGTTCTGCCGAGCCGGGATCAATTCCATCTGCAGAGAACATGCCCGCAGCTGTTGTCCAACCGTCGTTGGTTTGGCTGGGCGTGGTGGCATTGCGCCACTCTGCGAAGGGGTTGGGCCCTTCGGATTTGCGAAGCC
>CAYWIR010000032.1:0-12050 GCA_964458375.1 uncultured Neptunicoccus sp. | reverse complement strand
TTCCAACGGTTGAATGATCTGCCCATGGCGATGACGGCCCACATCACCTACACAGCCCTTGACCCTGACACCTGCGCAACACTGTCACCCAAGGCGATCTCGGCAATTCGCAACGACATCGGCTTTGACGGCTTGTTGATGACTGACGATCTGTCCATGAAGGCGCTTGGTGGCACCTTTGAAGACCGCACAGAACGGGCTCTTGCAGCGGGCTGCGATATTATCCTCCATTGCAACGGCGAACGCGCCGAAATGGACCCGATCCTGTCCAAAACCCCTGAACTCTCTGGCCGCGCTGCCACCCGTGCATCTGCCGCACTCGCACAGCGCCAGCCCCCGAAGCCTTTTGACCGCAAAGCGGCGGAGGCTGAACTCAAAACCCTATTGAAAGACGCTGCCAATGTCTGACGACCAAACCGAAGCGGCCCCAACGGACGACTTTGAAACCACAGAAAGCCGCATCGCATCCGAAGCGTTTCTGATCGACGTGGAAGGCTATGAAGGCCCTCTCGATCTGCTTCTCACGCTGGCTCGAACCCAAAAAGTAGACTTGCGTAAAATCAGCGTGCTCGCCTTGGCCCACCAGTATTTGGCTTTTGTGGACGAAGCCAAGAAACTGCGCATTGAGCTCGCCGCTGATTACCTTGTGATGGCCGCATGGCTTGCCTTCCTCAAATCTCGTTTGTTGCTACCTGCTGACCCAACTGAAGAAGGCCCTTCAGGCGAAGAACTCGCCGCGCATCTCGCCTTCCAACTCGAACGGCTAGAAGCGATGCGCCGCTCCGCCGCCCGCCTTATGGCCCGCGATCAATTGGGCCGCGATTTCTTTGCTCGCGGCATCCCCGAAGACGTTTCTGTTAAAAAACGGATCGAATACAAAGCAACTGTGCTTGATTTGATGCAGGCTTACGCGCGTTTGAAAACCAAAGACAGCTTTGCGCCTCTGCATTTCAACGAACGGGATCGCGTGCTCACAATGGAACAGGCACTTGATCGGATGAAGTCCTTGATGGGGCACGCCATGGACTGGGCCGACCTGTCGCAATTCCTGCCCGATGGCTGGTCAGATGATCCCAAAAAACGCCGCTCTGCGACGGCTGCCACCTTTGCGGCCTCGCTTGAACTCGTCAAAGCGGGCGTTATGGAAATTCGCCAAACCGAAACTTTCGCGCCGATCCAACTGCGCAAACGGGAGGTGTGATCATGTCAGACGACACCAAAAACGAACAACCCGCCTCCATCACCGAAAGCCTGTTCGAAGCGCCTCCAATGGCGGAACAAGAACGCATGGTAGAGGCAATCCTCTTTGCCACAGCAGAGCCGCAATCCAAGGTACAAATCGAAAACCGCATGCCACACGGCTCTGACGTGGGCGAGGCATTGGTTCATGTGCGCAAACGCTACGAGGGCAGGGGCGTTAACCTTGTCAAAGTTGGCGACGGCTGGGCCTTCCGCACCGCACCTGATTTGGGTTTTTTGATGCAAAAAGAGCAGGTTGAAGTGCGTAAACTGTCTCGCGCAGGCATCGAAACCCTCGCTATCATCGCCTATCACCAGCCCGTAACACGGGCCGAAATTGAAGAAATTCGCGGTGTATCCGTGTCCTCTGGCACGGTTGATATGCTCATGGAACTCGATTGGATCAAACTGGGCCGCCGCCGCATGACGCCGGGCCGCCCTGTCACCTTTATTGTCACCCAAAATTTCCTAGACCACTTCGGCCTCGAAAATGCACGGGACCTTCCAGGGGTCAAAGAACTGCGTGATGCAGGGCTCTTGGACAACCGCCCACCGCCCGGTGCCGCAGTTCTCGAAACGTCCGAAGATGGGGCCGAAGACGACCAAGAAGACATGTTTGGTTAACCACACCACAGGCGCCAATTTGGTTTTTCAAGAAAAAGCGCTTATATCAGGCTAAAGCGAGCCATCGCGAGGAGCAGACACATGAACGTAAATTCGATTATCAACATGATCCTGCGCATCATTATGCGCAAAGGCATCAACGCAGGAATTAACAAAGGCATGCACGCAATGCGTGGCGGCGGGGGTGGCAATCAGCGGCGTCAAAACCATGCCCCACAGCAACAAGCGATGTCCCCAGAAGAACAAGCAGAGTTTGAAGAGTTCAAGCGCCAGAAGAAACTGGCACGCAAAGCTGCGAACCACGAAAAACGCAAACAGCAAAAAACGATCGAACGTTTCTAAATCAGGCGAATCTTTCGATCAAAAAAGCCAAAGTCTGGCGCTCAAATCTGGGCGCTGGACTTACATTTTGAAATGCTTGGACAGCTTTAATCCCTGTCCTTGATAGTTCGATTTCAGATCCGCCCCATAGAGAACATCTGGAACCTCGGCCATCTTTTCATAGACAAGACGCCCAACACTTTGCCCATGCTCTAAGGCAAAGGGTGCTTCGTGGCAGCGCACTTCCAAAACGCCACGGGACCCAGTGCCGCCCGCCGCCGAATGCCCAAACCCGGGGTCAAAGAACCCTGCATAATGCACGCGGAACTCACCCACCATCGCCAAATACGGCGCCATCTCGGCCGCGCAATTGGGCGGAATATGAACAGCCTCGCGGCTCACCAAAATGTAAAACGCTCCGGGGTCCAAGATAATCCCGCCTGTCTTGCTGATGACAGGCTCCCAAAACTCTGCTGGGTCGTAATGCCCGATCAAATCCAGATCAATCAGACCTGTGTGCGGCTTTGCGCGATAGCCAACCAAACCACTGTCATCTCCGTTCAAATCAACAGAAAACCCAAGGCCCCCGTCAATCTGCGCAACGCCATCTACCAACCCGATACTTTCGTGCATGGATGTCAGCGCATCATCCGACAACACCGATTTCCCATCGCGAAACCTGATCTGGTTCAATCGCATTCCGGGCCGCACCAGTACCGAAAAACTGCGCGGTGAAATCTCTGCATAAAGCGGACCAGTATAGCCGCGCTCAATCCGATCAAACTCAATCCCGCGATCTACGATGCAGCGGGTAAACAGATCAAGACGACCCGTGGAGGATTTAGCATTCGCCACCGCATTCACACCAGCGGGCAGGGCCAAACTTTCCATTAAAGGCACGACGTAAACACAGCCCTTTTCCAGAACGGCCCCATCGCTCAGATCAATCTCATGCATCTTGAACGCCTCAAGGCGCTCGGCCACTGTTCCCTCAGCACCAGACAAGAAAGACGCCCGCACCCGCCAGGCTTTGGTCCCCAATCGCAGATCAAGCGAAGCTGGCTGAATTTGCCCCTCAACAGGTGGCAGATCACAGGAAATCTCCCCACGCGAGATCATGCCCGCAATGGCTTGGCTTGAAAGAACACCGTGGTTGCTCATGTCTCATCCCCTAGAATCTCATGGATTTATGCCGCACTTCTGATCGCCACGCACCCTGAAAATCCCTTGCGCATCGGCTCGACCCCGTGTTTTCTTCCCAAAACAGGAGAGCCCCATGAAAATCACGCCCTTTGCCGTTGAAATGTGGATGAACGATTGGGAAACCAAATGCGAATTGAATCTTGCTGAAACCTGCGTGGAATCACTCACCATCGCAGAGCTTCTGGCCCTTGCAGGAAAAAACGATGACAGCCTGTCCGACCTGTTGACCCTGAAAATGACCTATGGCGGCATCGAAGGCTCTGATCGTCTAAAGGCCGCCATTTGCACGCTCTACACCGAGCAAACCCCTGAAAACGTCGTCACAACCCATGGCACCATTGGCGCAAACGCGCTTGTACATCAAACATTGGTAGAGCAGGGCGACAAGGTTATCGCTGTCGTCCCCACTTACCAACAACACTATTCTATTCCAGCATCAATTGGCGCGGATGTGCACCAGCTGAAGCTGCGTGCAGATCAGGACTATCAGCCAGACCTTGATGCCCTTGCAGATATGGCAACGCCAAATACAAAACTCATCGCTATCAACAACCCAAACAATCCCACAGGCGCAGTGATGTCCCAAGACACGCTGCTGCAAATTGTCGAAATCGCACGCAAAGCCGATGCTTGGCTTTTGTGTGATGAAGTCTACCGCGGCACGAACCAAACGGGTGACGGCTTCTCCCCTGCCATTGCCGACCTCTATGAAAAAGGCATTTCAACCGCGTCTATGTCCAAAGCCTTCAGCCTCGCAGGTCTACGCCTTGGGTGGATCGCCGCCCCAAGACCCCTGATCGAAGAGGTGATGATCCACCGCGATTACAACACCATTTCTGTTGGGATGATCGACGATCACTTCGCCGCCCTCGCGCTCGAACACAAAGACGCCGTGATCGGCCGCGCCCACCGCATTACCCGTAGCAATTTACAAACTCTCAGCGATTGGGTGGACAGCGAACCGCTGATTACATGGGTCAAACCGCAATCAGGCACCACAGCCTTGCTCACCTATGCCATGGATATCCCCAGCAAGGACCTCGCCATCGATATCTTGCAAAAAACCGGGGTCATGTTCACCCCAGGCTCCGCCCTCAATATGGAAGGGTCTTTGCGCATTGGCTATGCAAACACCCCATCGATTATCCAAGAGGGCCTTGCCCGCGTTTCGGCCTACCTGAAAGAACACGCATAGCAATTCGGTTATCAGGTTCAGCCATTTTGTAAGCGGTTTCCCAACCCAAAGGCATCGACAACATAAATCGGAAAACAGGGGAGGGGGAAATGGTCGGGCTAGCAGGATTCGAACCTGCGACCTCTCGTCCCCCAGACGAACGCGCTACCAAGCTGCGCTATAGCCCGACACGCCAGCGCGAAACCGCGTGGCATCTGCGTGTTGATGTAAGGGGTCCATCGACCCACTGCAAGTCAGAAAAGCAGGCTCAGCCTGCGCGTTTTTCCTGCTGTTTGCGGGCCCGCCGTATCGAATTTCTCGCCATGGTCAGCGAATAATACAGTGTTTCAATCTCTTCCATAGCGTCAGCATCGTAGCCATTGGCCGATTTGATACGGAACGGCGCATCTTTGATCATATCGGGAACCAACTGGCCCCATTCATCTGCTTCTTCATCTGCCGCTTGTTTCAGTGCCGCCGCTTCTTTTGCAGCTTTCACACGCGCTGCTTCCTCGGCTTTGGCTTTGGCCATTGCGCCCTGTTCTGCTTCGTTTGCAGGTTTCACAGGTGCCTCCTTGGGCTTAGACGGGGCCGCAGCTTTTTCAACAGCAGCCGGTGTCTCTTTGGTTGCGTCTGCCACCTCAGTTTTCCCCTTGGCTGCATCTTCTGCAACCTTCGCCTTCTTCACAACACGCACCTCGACCGATGGTTTTTTCTTGGCACGGTTCGACGTTACGATCTTATCAATGTCCGCTGCATCTTCGGCATCGGCCTTAGATTTAGGAGACACCACTTTTGTGTTCAGATCGGGCGACAAGCCCATAACATGCTTTACACCCTCATCCTTAAGCAAAGCCTTAACGTCTTTGATAGATTTTTCGTCAAAATGCAGAAGTTGCTTAATACCACCCAGCAACAACATATCGTCCGGGCGATAATACCGCCGACCGCCCGCACGTTTTACAGGTTTGATCTGTGAAAAGCGGCTCTCCCAAAACCGCAAAACATAGGTGGGCGTATCGAGCCACTCTGACACTTCAGAAATCGTTCTAAATGCTTCAGGTGATTTAGCGTCAGGTGATTTGCTCATACTACTCTTTGACCTGTCTTAGGATTTGTTGCCGTTGGCCACACGGTCTTTCATCAGATGGCTTGGACGAAATGTCAAAACGCGGCGTGGCCGAATAGGAACCTCTTCGCCTGTTTTTGGGTTTCGGCCGATACGTTCGGTTTTGTCGCGAATGCTGAATGTTCCAAAAGATGAAATCTTCACATTTTCCCCAGCGACCAACGCATCTGAAATGTTGTCCAAAACGCTTTCTACCAAGTCAGCGGATTCATTGCGTGACAAACCAACTTCTCGAAATACGGATTCGCTTAAGTCCATCCGTGTCAAAGTCTTCCCACTCATAACTTTCTCCCTAAGTTGTGAGATAACAGTATTTTGTTTTTGAATTACGAGTCAACTGCAACGCATTGGTTCTTATGAAATAATTCGCCTACGCGTAGAAAGCACAGCGCGTGTAAGGTTGAGTGAGCTTCGCCTTACAATCTTTTGTTTATAAAAGATAAAGAGAAAATTTCAGCGACTACCACCGTAAAGCGACCGCACCCCAAGCCAGTCCACCACCAATGGCCTCTACCACCAAAAGCTGATCGCGTTTGATTTGCCCGTTGTTCACGGCAACAGACAAGGCCAGCGGGATAGACGCTGCGGAGGTGTTGCCATGGTCTTGAACCGTGACCACAACCTTCTCCATTGGAACTTTCAATTTGGCCGCTGTGCTCTTGATAATACGCAGGTTTGCTTGGTGCGGAACTACCCAATCCACGTCCTCATGGCCCAGCCCTGCCTTGTGCAACGCGGCGCTGGCCGTGGCGGCCAATTTGGCAACGGCGTGTTTAAACACCTCTTTGCCTTCCATCACCAAATGCCCAGTGGTTTGCGTCGAAGACACGCCACCATTCACATAAAGCAAATCATTAAACTGCCCATCGCTGTTCAAATCCGTCGCCAATATCCCACGATCTGTGGCGTCGCCTGTTCCCTCTTGCGCTTCAAGGATAAGCGCACCGGCGCCGTCTCCGAACAGCACACAGGTCGTGCGATCTTCCCAGTTCATGATCCGCGAAAATGTCTCGGCTCCAATCACCAAAACCCGTTTGGCTTGGCCAGACAGAACCAGCGCATTTGCGTTGGCGAGCGCAAAAGCAAAGCCCGCGCATACGGCTTGAATATCAAAGGCAAAGCCACCCTTCATACCAATGCGGTGCTGTACTTTGGTGGCCGTGGACGGAAAGGTTTGGTCTGGGGTAGAGGTCGCCAAAACAATGGCGTCAATGTCGTTTCCGCTCAGATTTGCAGATGCCAAAGCCGCCTCAGCCGCATGGACTGCCAGATCAGATGTCAGTTCGCCCTCAGCCGCAAAATGCCGCCGCTCAATGCCCGAACGGGATTTGATCCACTCGTCCGTGGTCTCCATCCATTCTTGAAATTCTGCATTTGGAACAACGCGCTGCGGCAAATAATGCCCAACACCAACAGCCACGGCTCGGATCATAGTCATCTCTTAGGTGTTCTCGCTGTTTGCTGACGACACGGCGGGATCGCCGTCGTCTTCCCCAATATCTTGGCTGTTCTGCATACCAGATGCAACACGCGCCGCGAGTTTTTCGGTAAAGCCCAATTGCGCCAACTGAAACGCCAAACGGATGGCTGCTTCAACACCTGTGGCATCTGCTGCACCATGGGATTTGATCACCGTTCCGTTCAGGCCCAAAAACACCCCTCCGTTCACGCGGCGGGGGTCAATTTTTTGGCGCAAATACGACAAAGACCGCAACGCAAACAGTGCAGACAGTTTAGACAAGAAATTCCGCTTAAAGGCTTCCCGCATCCGCAGCCCGATCAGGCTGGCGGTGCCTTCACCAGTCTTCAAAGCCACGTTCCCTGTAAAACCATCCGTCACAATCACATCCACTTTGTCAGACGGGATATCCCCTCCTTCAACAAAACCGACGTATTCGAACGCGTTCACTTTGGCATCTTCAGAAATGATATCGTTGGCTTCATGCAGTTCCGGACGCCCTTTGTGATCTTCGGTGCCCACATTCAACAGGCCAATCCGTGGATTGGTCAGCCCCAAACCGTTACGCGCATAAGAAGCGCCCATCAGCGCAAATACCTTAAGGTCCTGTGCATCGGCGCGAATATCTGCACCCACATCCAACATGACGTTAAATCCCTGTGGATTGAGCGATGGCCACAAAATAGCAATCGCAGGCCGTTTCACTCCAGGGGCTTTGCGCAGGCGAATCATCGACAGCGCCATCAACGCGCCCGTGTTCCCACAAGACACCGCCACACTAGCCTGTTTTTGACGCACCGCATCCAAAGTGGACCACATCGATGTGCCCTTACCATGGCGCATGACGTGGCTTGGACGGTCGTGCATGTCCACAACGTCTTCGGTGTGTCGTACTTCGACACGATTGTTCAGCCCTCTCCGCTTTGCCAGCAGGGGGGTGATCGTCGGCTCATCGCCGTGCACGATATAGTGGATTTCGGGAAACTTTTTGGCGGCCCGCGCCATGCCATCAATGACAACGGCGACACCAAGGTCGCCGCCCATTGCATCCACAGAAATAACTGTTTTTGCTGAATTTTTAGACACAGATGAAGGGCTGACCGCTACGCTTGTTTGCATATCTGATCAGCCAATCCTCTACGCTTATGCTGCGTCTTCGTCGATGTCGATGTCTTCAACAACAGCAACAACTTCACGATCAGCATAATGGCCACATGCACCACATACGTGGTGTGGACGCTTAAGTTCACCGCAGTTTGGGCATTCGTTCGGATTGTCCACAACCAAAGCATCGTGGGACCGACGGTTGCCGCGGCGGGAACGTGTAATTTTACTCTTAGGGACAGCCATTGTCACAACCTCGATTTAATGTGGGTTTTTTAACCCGAGTGTGCGACCGTCTAACCCCTGTTCGTGATAAGAACAAGGCGTCAAATGCCGCCTGAATAGAAGAAGCGCGAAAATACAAAGAATATGTGCTTTCGCAACCCCTTAATATCGCGATTATTCGCCTTTTTCCATCTTTTCTTTCAACGCAGCAAGGCCCGCAAAGGGTTTCGCATCGTCATCTGTCATCGGCTTCACACCTGGTTCGGCGAAAACAGCCGCATCCAAGGCCACATCCTCTTTGCGTGGATAGTCGGGCAGGGCCAGCGCCAAAGCCTCTAGCGCAATCGCTTCCAGATCAATCACATCACCCAAAGGCTCTGATTCGACGTTTTCATCCATCTCGGACACGCTATCAGGCTCTGGTTCTTCCCAGCTAACAAGAAACGTACGTTCCACAGGTTCATCCACGCGGGTTTTCACAGGCTCTAAGGTGACAACACACGCCTGTGTCGCCGTTGCCCCCAACGTTCCGCTTAACTCCCAATTCGCGCGCCCTTCTGGGCGCAACCGTCCGGAAAACCGCAACTTTGACAGCTCCAACAGGTCTAATTGCGCCACTGCGGCCGCGCGTTGATCGTCGTCCAATTTAATATCAAACGCCACCTCGCGCCCCGCAGGCAATTCCGCGACCACAACCTGAGCTGTGGTTACCTGTCGTTTAGATTGCTTTGCTGAACCCGTCATGTTCTGTCCACCATTTCACCAAATATGCGCATTTTCATTGCACTTTGCCCCAAGATATTTGATTGTTGCGCAAGAGCAAGGTATGTCGCGCAAGTGGCACAACAAACGGGGCACAAGCAATATGCAATTCAAGCTTGGCGCAAAGATCAAGGCACTTTCGGTTGGGATCGTACTGACGACCCTGGTATCCTGTGCAGCAACATACACCAACCACGGCTATATTCCGTCAGAGGTGGAACTCGAAAATGTTCTCGTGGGGTCGGACACACGCGGCACAGTAGAAGACGTCATCGGGCGCCCTTCTTCCACTGGGGTTCTGTCTGACGGTGCGTGGTACTACATTTCCAGCCGCATTCGGTATTACACGTATAACAAACCCGAAGTGATCGAACGGACCATTCTGGCCATCTCTTTTGATGAAAATGACACCGTCACCAACATTGAACGCTTTGGTCTTGAAGACGGCAAAGTCGTCAGGTTCTCCCGCCGTGTTACGGATTCTGGGGTAGGCGGAACAAGCTTCTTCCGCCAATTGGTGCGCAACTTGGGTAACTTTACACCTGATACGCTCATCGGGGATGATGGGTAAATCGAATTGGCGGCCCAGATCAGGCCGCCATTTTAATGCTGTTTAGGTGTTTTCTCTAAACGTCATCGCAACGCCGTTCATACAATACCGCAGCCCTGTGGGGTGCGGGCCATCTGGAAAGACATGGCCTAGATGCGCATCACATCGTGAACACACCACTTCTGTACGGCGCATAAACCACCCATTGTCTTCATGCTCTTCCACGGCATTTGCGTCCTTTGGTTCGTAAAACGATGGCCAACCTGTGCCGCTATCAAACTTGGCATCTGCATCAAACAACGCCGCATCACAGCACACACAATGAAACACACCAGCCGAATTGGGATAAGAGTCATTGGTAAAAGCCCGCTCGGTGCCGGCCTTCCGTGTGACTTTAAACGCTAAATCTGACAACTGTTCGCGCCATTCTGCGTCGGTTTTTGTAATTTTCTCAGCCATTTCACGTCCCTTTCGGAATAACTTCGTTGTCGTTTCTTACTTCCCCACCTATCTATAGCAAATCGCCTGTTCAACAACGGGTGCCGATCAATTTTTGGTGTCACATGACCGCCTATGACCAAACCGTTGCTTCTATCCAACCCGTCGTAAAAGGCGGGTATCAAGCGCGTTTGGCCCAAACCCCCGAAGACCTCCGCTCCGCGCAGGCGCTGCGCCACGACATGTTTGTAGGCACAGGTGTCGGGCAAGGTGGGGCGCTGGATGCAGACCATTTCGATGCAATCTGCCAGCATGTGTTGATTGAAGATGTGAAAAACAACGAAATCCAAGCGTGTTTCCGCATCCTTCACCTCGACAGCGGTGCCGCACTCGACACCAGCTATTCCGCGCAGTTTTATGATTTAGCCCGCCTGAAATCCTACACAAAACCCACTTTGGAAATTGGCCGTTTTTGCACAGCCCCAGACGCGACAGACCCGAATATCCTGCGCCTTGGTTGGGCGGTACTCACCCGTTATGTGGACATGCACGGGATCGGATTGCTGATCGGGTGTTCGTCCTTCCCAGGCAACGACACAACCCCCTTTGAAGACGCCTTGTCCCTTCTTCAAACCCGCCACTTGGCTCCATCCGAATGGAACCCATCTATCAAAGCGAGCGAAGTGGATTGCTTTGCCGATCGATTGGCCAACCACAGACCCACGTTGAAAATTGCTACAGCAACGCTTCCCCCGCTGCTGCGCACCTACATCAGCATGGGCGGATGGACATCGGATCACGCGGTAATTGATCGCGAACTGGACACGTTTCACGTCTTCACTGGCGTTGAAATCGCAAACATCCCACCACGCCGCGCCGAACTCCTACGCGCAGACGCGCTATAGCACACGACGATCTAGCTCTGTTTGTCAGTGGTACGTTTCGTTTAGCGCAAAACTGCACTAGCCACCCGTGTGGCTCATGTGGCGGGACATGGTTCCGCCCACTTGCTGGCGCGAATAATCGAAATCATGCCCTTTGGGTTTTTTCGCAATCGCGCCATGAATCGCTGCCACCAATGGCGCATCATCGTTTGGGTTGTCCCGCAGAACCTTACGCAAATCCGCTTCGTCCTCTTGTCCAAGGCACTGAAACAACTGTCCGGTACAGGTCAATCGCACCCGATTGCAGCTTTCACAGAAATTATGCGTTAGGGGCGTAATGAATCCAATCTTCTGGCCCGTTTGGTTCACCCGCACATACCGCGCAGGGCCGCCTGTGTTTTCTGACAAATCCGTCAGGCTCCACGTCTTTTCCAGACGGGCACGCAAATCCTTTAACGACCAATATTGGTCCAAGCGATCTTCATTGCCCAGATCACCCATCGGCATCACTTCGATGAATGTCAGATCCATGTTGCGCTCTGCACACCATTCAACGATGGTTTCCAACTCGTCCTCGTTGCCGCCTTTCAAGGCCACAACGTTGATCTTCACCCGCAAGCCAGCTTCTTGGGCCGCGTCAATTCCATCCAGAACCTGCGCCAAACGCCCCCAGCGTGTGATCTCTGCGAATTTCTTCTCGTTCAGCGTATCGAGCGAAATATTCACGCGGCGTACACCACACTCCGCCAACTCGCCCGCAAATCTGCGCAATTGGCTGCCGTTTGTGGTCAATGTCAGCTCATCCAACTTGCCGCTGTCAATGTGCCGCTTCATGCCACGAAAATAATCCATGATCCCGCGCCGCACCAATGGCTCACCACCCGTGATCCGCAACTTGCGCACGCCCTGTTCCACAAACGCGGTGCAAAGCCGATCCA
>CAYWIR010000031.1:0-12166 GCA_964458375.1 uncultured Neptunicoccus sp. | reverse complement strand
GTGGGGTTCTGTCGGAAGTGGTTCGAGAAGCGGGGGGCGGCGGGGTAGGGAACTAACCGCAACATGGTTGATAGGGCAATCCCCAAACCTTGAGGGGTTGGTTAAGTAGAATTATGTCTAGGCTTAGGCTTCCGTTTGCTTCAGAAGCTCGAAATAGGCGTTAGAGATGCGCTTCCATGTGTAGAGATGTATCGCAATATCCCGCATGTTAGCTCCAATGATAGCGGCATCCAGTGAAGTGAGGGTGCTGACTTCTCGGTAGAGATCTGTTGTTGTTTCGAAGTATCTGGCCTTATTTTCTGTGCTGTGGCGGTTGAATATACAGCCGTGAGCTAGGATCGGTATGCCGAAGTGCATCATTTCGACAAGTGATGGGTTGGTTCCCCCGGCGGAGTGACCATGCACATAAAGCGTGGCTCGCGCTCGAATAGCGTAAAGCGTCGCTGGCTCGTAGACGGGGTCTAATAGGTGCAAATTGGTTGTATCTACGAAGCGTTCTTTAAGTTCGCAGCCGTATTGACTGTTTGCCCAGTTGCCGACGAAGACCAGCGGCGTGTCGAGTTGCGCCCATGCCTCCAGTATTGTGTGTACATGGTTTTCAGGTTCGATCCGGCATAGTGCAAGCGCATAGTTATCTGGAAGGTTTATAGGAGCCACGCTTTCACCAACTTGAGAGACGGCGTGGTCACCACCATAAGCTATTACATGGCAGTCGCTGTTATAGCTTTCACGGACATGGTCCGCGATGGCTTGGTTGTCAGCAATGATCGCATGGGAGAAGCGCACGGCCACCCATTCCGAGGCGCGTAGGAACGCCCGTGCCGGACCACTCCATTTCTCCCGTTTCCATTCTATTCCGTCAATATTGGTCAGGATGCGTGCTTTGTTGAATAGCCGGACGAGCGGTAGCACCATTGCGCCTGAAACGCCCAAAAGAATGATGCGATCATGCCCGCTGTTAATCGCCTGCCAAAGACTGACGGCATCATAGAGAACACTTTGTATGCCATTTGCTCGAAAGTTGACGTAACGGAGATCAGCGCTTTTAAAGCAATCTGGGTGCTTCGCGTTGTCTTTCGCCGAACACCATACCGTCAGTTCCGTTCCCTGCGGATCCCTTGCATGCTGATGTACCAAGTTCTCAGCTAGAGTTTCAAAGCCTCCGTAACGCCCGGGCACGCCTACGGTTCCTAAAATGGCAATTTTCACTGTATGTCCTTCACACCGTTTTCGTTCAAAGCAGAGCGCAGTGTGGTCTTGTACGCCTCGAAGGTGAAATCGCGGGCTCTCAACTTTGCTGCCCGAGCCATTGCAGCATATGTCTCAGGATCGTCGGCGAGAGATTGAACCGCTGAGGACAGGGCAGGAACGTTACGCGAGTCGATACAGTAACCCTCCTGACCATGGGTCACAATCTCCGCTGGACCGCCGACGGGAGGGGCGATCACCGGGATGCCAAATGTCATAGCTTCGACCAAAGTTAGTCCGAATGTCTCAATCCACTGATCGACCCGCGCCAAGTTTATCACCAAATCGGCACGAGCGTAGAAGCTGGCAGCGTCGGACGTGCGCGGATGGATAGATACATTTAGCACATCGGAATGTCGCTTTTTAAAGCTATTTACCTCTTTGGGATTGGCGTTTAATACAAGGTGAAATGCTATGTCGGTTCGGCTACACAGTGCTTGTGCCAGCGACATGAACTCCTCCACGCCTTTGTAGCCTCGGAGTGAAGCCAACATAAGAACGTTAAAAGCACCGTTATGGCGGGGTGTATGTTCACCGACTCGCGCATCCAATGCGGGGCTGACCGGATTTGGTAGGACGCACACTGGTACGCCTTTAATCGGTAGGCGAGCGCGATGGTCGTTTGAAACGTAAACCAGCAGATCTGCACAGCGCCTCGCACAGTACGTCAATAAGCGTCGTAGCAGACCCGGGGTGATCGATACCTCATGCACATGCACCACGACCTTCCGTCCAGTCCTCTTTCCCCACAGCATTGCGGCAAATGGTAATAACGTGTTGATGAAAATGCTGGCGTCTTTGGGAATATCCCGCGCCTGTGATAGTGCCTGATACAATGCGACCTGGCTGGCGAAGTAGGTGAACAGCGTTAAGATCCGGTGTTGGCTGCGGCGATACCAATAGCGTCTAGAATGTACATTCGCTTCGTCTAGTATTCCATGCCCTTGCGAGCCGATGTAGAGGACTCCGTCTTTGTGAGCATCCAGCGCTTCTAGAGTGGAGTACAGGACCGTGGGGCTACCAGACCGGTCATTCAAAAGGTGACAAAAAACTATCACTTTAGGTGTCGGAGCGCCTGTTCATGCCGCTTGGCTACGATATGGTCGACAATCGCTACTGCGGCGTCTTCGGGGGCGTTGTTGTTCTCGATCGGGATCAGCCATTCATTCCGGACAAGATTTTCATAGCCTTTGTTGAGTTTAATGATTTGAGCAAGGGTCAGTTCCTGCTTACGGCGACGAACTTCTTCAGGCGCCACCCGGATAAAAAAGGCGTATTGCGGCAATGGCAGCAATCGTCCCATAAAGCGCAGGATTGGCGTTGGCAGCGCAATCCGGCTGCGGAATGGGTCTGCAATCATGTCGTAATAGTATCTATCGAATAATACGATTTCACGGCGTTTCAGAACTGGACGTACTGTGCGAAAATAGCCTCCCATGTAGTCGAGCCAGTAGTATGCCAGCCTCGCAGCTGAGCCAGCCAAACCAGAGGGCTTAGCTCTGTGTGGCTGATCGTAGCTAACGTCAATTGTTTCAACAGCACGCGCTTTTTTCGCCACGGCAGCAATCCGCGGCAGAACAGTTGGACGAAAATGAGAATAAGTTACTGTGCCGTCGCCATAAATCGTGTTGAGTTGTGTCGTTACCATATTTATTATCGTTGTTTTGCCTGATCCGTCCGGCCCGCTGATAGATAGGAAGATCCCGTGCGGTTTGAATTGGTCACGCAAGCGGAAAGCAGCAAAATGTATGCTGCGGAACACTGCACGCGCCCCTTGTGCAGACCACAGTCTGGCCAGCGCGTGGAGGCGTTCTCGTTTGCTCAATACAATGGCAGATCCCTTTCCTTGTGCCATTTCGGCTACCAACGAGATAGCTCTTGGCTTAGGCAGAGCCAGCGACAGTTTGCTTATTAGGAACATGACCTCTGACTGCGCGATAGCTGCAAAGTCGGCATCATATTTGTTGTGCAAAGGTTGGCCAACCAACAGATGAAAGAGCCATTTATCCAGCAATAGCACGGGATCGGATACTACAGAGACTCCGTTGTGATCCCGACAATCGCGCACCATATCTTCAACAGATAGGACCTCTACACCGTAGACCTCACAACGTGTGAAGAAGTCAATTTTGATTTGTTGCAACTCACCGGTTTTGTCACGCTTTACTAGGACAAATTGGGTTAAGCGCTCGTCTGCAAAATGATTGCTATAGGACAGGTGATGCATCTTGGCTATGTCGTTGACAGTGGTACATGCGGCCATCAAATCGTCCGGATGCACCACCATATCAATATCTCGCGCTCCCACGCTTTCGGGAAGCAACTCATAATTGCGCAATACAGCATAACGCACGTTTTTGGTCGAAAACCAGTCAAAGAGAGTACTCAAAATTTCTGCCTCAAATGCGCTTTGAGTGGCTGAAATTGTATTTTTCATTAAAAAACCCTCTGTGTAGCAATCTTTTGGCGGATCAATTTAGGAGAATGCAGACCAGCCAGAAGCAAATACCACGCTAGCCCTAGAAAGTTGCGACGAGCATAGCAAAACCCAGCGTTCTTGTAGAATCTGGCTGCTTGGTCCGAACGCCAGTCGTTGAATCGTTGCATTATTCCACGCGAAGCGATGAACTCGGTCATGCTCCGCTCTGGATGATTGGCGCGGCGTCGGCACAGACAGTCCTTGATCCATCGCATCTTCAATTGCATGTGGGTAAGGTTATTCGTCGATAGAGAATTCAACGGCTTGCGATAACGTAGCAAACTCTCGGGCAAGGTCACAAACCAGCGTCCGTCAATGCCAAGGTCGGACATGCGGCACCACAGATCGAGATCCTCGGAAAAATCCTGATATCGAATACCAGCGTCGTTAGGCATAACGTTCTGTCGGTAGCCACCCACCGCCAGCGCACAGTCGCGGCGGAATAGAGTACAAGGCACCATGAATAAGAGCTTAGCGTCGCTATAAATGCGATCAAAATCTGCCTTACTTTCTGGACCTACGCGCTGTACCCCCAGATCCTCACCTTCGTTGGCGAAATAGGTGGTGTAGCAGCCCACGCCAATTAGGTCCGGAGAGTCACTCAGGGTCTGGTGTAAGCGCGCCACCAATATTGGATCAGCGATATCATCAGCATCGACAAACATCATTAGATCAGCGGCGGCCTCTTCCAGACCGCGCTGTCGAGTAAAGGCTGTACCCCGGTTTCGAGAATTCTCCAGTACTCGCACGCGCGGATCGATGGCGATAGAATCGTGTAATATAGCAACGGTTTCATCTGTAGAACCATCGTCGATAGCTAAGATTTCAAGGGCGGTAAAGCTCTGTGTATGCAGGGCTGCAAGCGTCTGTTTAACGGTTTTCGCAGCGTTGTAACAGCAAACGACGATGGTAACAGCAGGAGTGTCGGTCACACAGAAGAACTTTCACGTCGCGGCGTTTTGCGGAGCCAGCTAGTCTTAATTAGCAGTGTCGCCTGCTCTCTCTCGTGCTATGTGGAGAGCACTTGCGATGATCTGATAATACCACAGCAACGCGTTAAGCATCTGATACTCTTTCGGAGCACTGGCGTGAGAGCAGCACGTTATGATAGACTTCTGAGATCTGGGCAGAAAGAACTTCATACGCGTGGCGCTCCAGTGCAATCTCACGGGCGTTACGTGCGAGATTTACGCGACGCGGCTCGTCTTCAGCTAATTCCTTAATGGCTCGAGCCAACCCTTCGGAAGGGGCCTCTTTCGAAGAGAGTAGCACAGTAATGCCTGCTTTCTGGCCGACAACGCGGCCTGTAGCGTCACCTTCAATGCAGATGATGGGAAGTCTGGTCAACATTGCTTGTAATACGATGGTTGCTAGTCCGTGATGAAAGGTTGGATACAGCATTAGGTCGCTATCATGTAGTGTGGTGACAAGTTTTTCCATGGAAACTTTTCCGAGAAAATGTACCTGCGCAGCATTGGGGTGTGCGCGGGCGACGGCTTCCATTTCAGGGCGCAGTGGGCCTTCCCCTATAATGGTCAGATCGGCTGCGGCTCCTTTTTCAAAGAATGACAGTGCCGCATCCAGAGCTAAGCGTGCGCCTTTCCAGTCTTTGAGTTCACCCGCATATACTAGCCGAAGGCGATCTCCACGAACCAAATCGGTCTTGGGCCGGGCAAGACTAGGTAAGTCAGCAATACCTGTCTGGGTGAAGGCGCGTAGTCGCTTAGTGTAGCGTCGCGGCATGGTTTCGGGTGTGTGGCTCAAAATGACATGAGCACGTGCTCCCGTGAAGCGGGTGAATGGTTCCAGTGTACGCAGACACCAACGTGTGCTGACACGGCCCATCTCCTTCAATCGCGATTTTGTCGTCAAATGCTTTAGAATTACCGAGTGTGTGTTCTCGCTGCCAACCGGCCCCCAAATTAAAGGACCATGGCATAGTGCCAGTCCGGCTGGCATCCAATCCATACCGCCGATAAGGTGATGTAAGACATCGGCGGGTTTCTCGCGCAGCATTCGCCGCGCCCGAAAACCGACACCGATTTGCCAAAGGTAGTAATAAATCAGAAAAAAACGGTTCCCTTTTTTATAGAAACGGAAAATCCACGGCAGGTCAAAATATTCGAAGGTCAGACCGTTCGGTTTCGACGACTTGGCAAAACTTGCTTCGTGCACGGGGCGCAGGTTGGCGCGGGTGATGACACGGACAGCATGACGCTCTGCGAGTGCGTTGACCATGCGCCAGCCAATCTCTCCTTCGCTACCACGTCCAGTCTCACAACTGTAGGCTGAGATCAGTATTTCCATCTTATCGTTCTATTGTCGTAATGACCGATTGAATTGCTCGCGGACCAAACTATTTGGATAACAATCAATCCATACCAGAAAGTTTGTGTATTCCAGGCCGAGCTCGACATGAACATTGCCCAGAACACAATCAGTGGTGCTGTTGTCCTGTTGGATTTTCGAATGGCAAAAACCCAAATGAATAGAGCAGTAACTAAAATACCATAGACTACGGCAAAGCCGGGTAAAAAAGGAGCGCCAATTTTGTCACCCATGCCAGGTATGCGATTTTGAAAAAAGTCGTTAAGGCCACTGCTGCCATAACCAAGCCAGAATCCAATTTCAGTGGCGGAGGCGTCGTTGAGATAAATTAGCATAGGAGCCAAGCGTATACCCCCACTATGATCTGCCTTCAAAACCTGATTCATGTCCAAAGAACCAAGGCTGGATATTAGCAGAATGACGCGCTGAATAGGTTCGTAATCGATCAGAAAAAACATCGGCCAGATCAGAATACTGATAGCTATGATTAAGAGAATCCAGACTGATGAACGAGACAACCCAAAAACCATTGGAATAGTTAGAATAGCTAAAGCGCTGCCGCTTAACAGTATCGTTATTATAAAAGCTGCCACAACTTTCCAATGTAAATAAGAGCTTTCTTCAGAAGTGTTCAGAGATTTGGGAAGCCGGTCCAACATCAGGTAGCATAAAAGGCTAATTCCTACGATGCGCCCTAATTGGGAAGGTTCATTTGCTAATGAATTGTAGCTCCACAAGCCTTTGCTTGCTATTCTATTCGGGATCGGTAGACCCGCAAGTGAGGTTGCCATCTGAATTAAAGATACCGCCGCAAATGCAAAGATAATTCCTCGCAGCATTGTCTGTGCGAAGGCCCGTTTATCGTCTATCTGTTCGAACAGACTTGCGATTGCAAAGTAGCCCAGAGCATAGACAAAGGTCAGTGCGACCGATCCCAAACTGTCCGCTCCACCGATATAAAACCCAGTCGTGATCATGATCAGGAATAGTAAAAATGTCCAGAAATCTAGTGGCTGTAGAGTGAGACGAAGAGCAAAGAACAAAAGCCCACCCAATAGAGCGGCAAAAATTACGAGGTAATTGCGGAGATCATCACCTAAGAACACCGATATTACGATGGCATAGGATGCAAAAATAAAGACGAGTAAATCTCGTGGGGTCAAAACGAGAGGACGTGATTTCATCGATTGTAAACCATTTTCTTGAAGCCGGCCTTTAGTTTATTTAATTTATTTTTTATTCGGATCAATGTTAGAATTATTCCACGAGATGCCGCCAGTAGGCTTTGTCTAAATGGGCTATAACCACCATAATACATGTGAAATTTGCGGCGACTCTCTGTCCAAATACTGAAGCGGCGGAGGGAATTTGTTTTGTTCTGTTTGAGATGTGCATGCAGCGCGTTAATGCTCGGGTCCATCATCATGTCCCACCCCGCGTCTCGAACCTGAGCCATCAAAATTGCTTCCTCGCAATAGAGGAAGACCACTTCATCGAAAAAACCTATGTGCAGTAAAAAGTCTGTGCGGATCATGAAACAGGCACCTGAAACCTTCTCGACGCGGCATTGTCCGTCTGGTAGCGGTGGTGTGTTTTTGCGGAAGCGGAACAATCCAGCGGCAATCATTTCGACAGGCCAAAGAAATTCCACAATGAAACCCGGTTCTCTCATCGGATTTTCCTGCATCCCCAAGAGGTTATGTAGGGCCGAGCAGGCCACAGCCGTTTTTTGGTCGGCCCAGATCAACTTGCAGAGAGTAAGAATATATCTGGGATTATCAAGGCGGACATCCGGATTGATGATTAGCACGGCATCGCAGCCAATCGACGCAGCCATGCGCGCACCGATATTATTACCCGCTGAATAACCATTGTTGGTTTCGTTACGTAGGAAAGCCGCCGGGGGAATTGGCGAAATGCCTGAATCAGCTTCAGTAGCATCAAGCACTCGACCCTCTGGCAGAGCTATGAGGAAATCTGTCTCCATTCGAGCCCTTTCATCTGGGCGCGATGCATTGTCGACCACAATCAAATTTAACTCTACGCCTGTTTGAGCTTTCAATCCCGCTAGACAATCGGGCAGCTCTTCTGAGCTATTATAAGTCAATACGACAGCACCAATACGAGGGGTGGGTCTGGTCAAAGTGTGTTTTCTACTTTCATTTTCAGAAGCTGGTCGATCAATTCAGCGCGAACCGGGCCCTCAATCCATGCATCTAATGGGCTGTTCACCTCCCGAAGTCGGTTAAGATAAAAGATGGCATGACAAGCCAAACACAAAAGAAGGGCCCACAAAGCCCTTTTTTTGTCTCTATTAAAATGCGTCTCCGCGAGTAATCGAACAAGTTTCTGCAGGCTTGCAACCTGCATTTTTGGTGGCGTGATAGACAAATAAAAATGTGCAAGATCGAAACCTACGGGCCAAGTTTGGCACGCATATTCCCAGTCAAACACATAAAGCCGTCCGCCCTGCAAGAATGAGTTCCATGGGGTGAAATCGCCATGTGCGAGACAGACCGGAATATCATCAACTATTGGGCGTAAAATGGCATCTACCTTAGCAAGACGCGCCACCCACTCTTTTCCAGCTAGTGGTGCCAGCTCAGCAGATTTTCGAGCTACCTGATCGAGCGTTTTTAGACCCCCGATACGCTGACTTTGCGCACATATCTCTTTTAAAAAGGCTAGATGTTCTACTCCTGGTACTAGCCGTACCGCATGTTCAGGTGATTTTAGACTGTCAGTAACCAAAAGTGTCAGCCCCTCATCCTCTCGAAGTATTAGCACCTGCGGGACGTTTACTGTCTTAAGGTGGAGTGAGGCTATTTGTTTAAGAACTTGTGCTTCGTTGCTAATATAAGGTCTTACATGCGCTTCTCTGGAGAATTTAGCATAGCCAAGAATCCTGCCGTTTGAATCCATCACCTGCAGTGAGGTTTTGCGATGTGGGCCATCAGTTCCCGTGAAATAGGCCACATGCGCTGCTTGTTCTCCGAAAGACCCTCCTAAATCTGGAAAACCCGACAATCGAATTCGACCTTTCCCCAACAGACTAAGTGGTCCAAACCGCGCGATGCGGCTTGCAACAAACTTGGCGACTTTAGCCGCATGGGTAATTGGTTGCATCAATTCCAGACCTGATGCCGCCGCCTCGTGATTATCCAACGGTAGCAGCCACCAACGAGGATTCGACCTCGCTGCAATTACCGCGTAACTCCGCCCACCATATTTCACAGGCATCACACCAAGTTCGGCCATATCGTCAAGAAAGGCGATAAAAGATGGCGCCTTCCGGATGCGATCATGCAAAGAATTCATAGTTAATCATGCGATATTGAAGTGGATGCGTTGGTCGCCGTAGGCCACGGCGGGATCAATCCGAACTCGCGCTTCAGGAACTTCACTTGCCGTTGTGTAAACGAATTGAAGCTAAGACGCAGATTTTCCGGCATTTTTGTTTTTTGAGAGGCGGGTCGAATATTGAGCATTTCTGTCCAAAAGACAAGGATTGGGCGCAAACGACGGGGTGTTAAGGCACGAAGCATTCGACGCAGGAGGTTATCTTCCTTCATCAGGCGGCTGAGAGATTTGAAACGTACATCACCCGATTGATGCACTCGGACATCAACATTTTGTGGAATAACATCATCAATCCCTAAAAAACGGTAGACTTGACGCATCACCATCTCGGGCTGCTGATGTAAGTCTTCTTGGAACAGGACGAGCATATTTTCACGCCCATAGAGCCGCAAATATTCCGACAGGACCCGCTCATAATCACCAAACTGGAAGTATCGCGCGTGCTCAGGTGCTTCAGTATCAGCTTCGTCAGTATTCAATGTATCCGCGAAGGCTTCTTGTACTGTACGTGTCTCCTGGCCCCGTCGTCTGGTCATCTGATAGTGTGACCAAGCCCGGTCGATCGGATCACGAAGAATCGCAATGATTTTTGCCTCGGGGAGGCCTTCATGTACACGGCGTGCAGTTTCGGTTGAATACATGTATTGTGGGGAGACTTCTCCTGCAAGTTTGTCCGGTGGACACGTTGAGAAAAACTCCTCAGCATACCAGTTTAGTCCCTTCGGATAGAGCACTTTGCTAGAAAAAAACTGAACCTCCTTACGGAACGGTAAAAATAGTTGTGGATGCTTTGATAGCAATACAAACAGCGATGTAGTTCCGCTCTTTTGAGCGCCTACTACTAAGAAATCTGGTAATTTCATTGTGTTGTCCTCTGGTTTAATCAGAATAGATTATTCGGATTCTAAAATATAGCAGGTAATCGCCAATTAGTGCCTGTAATCCACTCTGATCATCAGAAAAATCCTGGGAAAAAAGAGTATGTACGGCGGACGACAACGTAAAAATAGATCTTCGCCGCCACGGTCCCTGCTCCGGCGCCTATAGCTGCTCCAGTTGCCCCAAAAGGTATGATTAGCAAGCCTCCAACCAACAAGATAATTGTCAATGATACGACGTGACCATAAACAGCCTGCCGCTCATGTCCCCCCATTGCCAGCAGCATCCCGCCATTACCAAGCATAACTGAAATAATCTGCGCCATGATCAATATTGCCATCAGAGAATAAGACTCCACATCATAAGGCGCTCCAAAGGTCCAGCTGATCAGTGTTTCACCAAAGACGAGCAAGGTAATTGCCACCGGCAGCGAAGCTGCGAACGTAAGGCGAGCTGATTGTCTAGCTATATGATGTAAAGCACTTTTTTCACCAGTCTCCAGCGCCTGAACAAAGTAGGGTCCGATAATACTATTGATAAAAGCTAGTGGGAAGGCCACCAACTGAGCGCCGCGCTCCGCCACACGCATCTGTGCCACGGCCTCTTCCTGTCCGGAAAACCCTAGTATAAGTATTGCTGTCTGGGTGCTTAGAACTGTAGCAGCGCTCATCATGATAAAGGGCAGGATCGCTCGGCGCCACCGAGGCAGATCTGCCGTGTCTGCGCCCCCCGAACCGACAGAAACCGGCTGTACCCGCCAAAGCATAATCGAGGCCAAGCCAAAGACCATCATTATAACAGCAAAATACCACCAAAGCGCGTGAATAGCTGAAGCTAAACCCAGATAAGCCAGTATGATATAGCCCAAGATCATCAATGCGGGTTGTACTACTTGAGCTGGTGCCTCTGCTAGAACGGGGCGACCCAACCCCTTAAGGATACCATTTCGGATCGCGCTCAATCCTAGAAAGGGCACTATAAGAAGGATAACCAGAAATTGCTGTTTAGACTGTCCACTGGAAAAAACCATCCAGACTGAGAATATCAACCCTATTGCAAGACAAGTCACCATAACCCACCGATAGGCTATCTTTACAAGACCACGATATGCCGACCAATTATCCTTTTGCACATAGCCTGCAATCTCTCGAGTCAGCAGCATTGGCAATCCACCTGAGACCGGAATTGACAATACAGTTGCAAGCGACAGGGCAAACCCAAACCTGCCAAAGTCTGCTACGCTTAGGGTTCGCGCCAAAACAATATTGGCGAGCAATAAAAGAGGTATACTCAGCAAGTATAAACCAGATATGCTAAAAAAGCTGCGCACGAGAGAAATACTGTCAAATCGCCGGTTCATTGAATTATAACTTGGTCTGCTCTAATAATGTTGAAATTAAAGAGTTCTAAAGAAGATATTTTTTTTCATGCTTTACTTCAGAAATTAATTCCCCCCTTAATACCTCAATCTCCTCCTTCAGCGCTTCATACTCCGCTATCTTACGCGCTAAGAACCGCTTGGTGATTGCTGCCTTTTCGGCCACACCCTTAGGGGTCAACACATAGGCGTAGCGCCGTTTGTCCTTTGAAGCTGAGAAGTTCCCGAGTTTTACCAGGCCCGTCTCCACCAGAGCGCCCAAGACATAGTGGGCACTGCCGACGCTGATGCCGACGGCCTCGGCTACGGCGCGCTGGGATATTTCCGGGTCTTCTTCAAGCAGGCGCATGATGCGAAAACGTACATCTTCCTGTATCTCCTGACGCTGGCCAGCCATCAAAGAAAAACCCTCAGACAGGCTACCGCACAAGGATTGCCCTTAAGGCGCCTTGGCGTAAACGAAACAATCTGAGAGTGAATCATCCCCATCGCTC
>CAYWIR010000030.1:0-12753 GCA_964458375.1 uncultured Neptunicoccus sp. | reverse complement strand
GTTGAACTTTGCTATTGCCACAGAAGGCATTCGCTACGAAGGCGACTGGATAAGGCGTTTCTAATTAGAAAGAGAGTGCAGTTTTTGATCAAGGACGCTAGCGCACTTTTAACAAATTTATAGCGTACACAATGTAATGCGTTGATTTTAATGTGATATCATCATAGCCACAAAAATTGGTAAGGGAGAGGTCGGGAGTTCAATTCTCCCCAGCAGCACCACTAGGCTTTGCTCGGCAAAGCCTGCCCGATCTTCACAAACAACAACGCCGCGCGGCAGGTGAATGAACATTCACCGAGAGCCAGCACCTGTTGCAACACCCCTAGTGTACCCATATGCCTACCCCATGAACGTCATATCTTTTCTCTTTAACCTCCCCATTGTGCTTATCATCACGGTTTTGATCGCTCCGAACATCACAGAGACCGAAACCTTCATGGGTCGCGTCACTTGGGTCAGTGACGGCGATACGTTCAAGGTGGAAAACCACAAATGGGCTGTGCGCGTTTGGGGCATCGATGCCCCCGAACGAGACACGAACGAAGGAAAAACCGCGCGCGTTTTCGTTACAAATCTGATTAAAAACAAAATGGTACGCTGCGAAATTGTTGTTGTCGACAAATACAAACGTACAGTCGCAACCTGCTATTTAAATGGCCAAGACATCGCCCCGATCATCCTAGATGCAGGTCACGCCATTGAATATTGCAGCTTTTCGCGCGGGTATTACGGCACCTGTTGAACAACAGGCGTTTTCAGTACAAAACCAAATTCCACCCCTTAGAACTTAGCCCAAATCGCTGACATTTGTTTGTCGATGATCTGATTGAATTCGCCTGAATCAACCAGCTCTTTCAAACCCTTGTTGAACTCTTCGATCAGGGCCTCACCGTTTGGATGTGATTTATCAACCACCACATGATGCGCGTCGATAGAAAGCGGTTCACCCACAGCCGTCCCAACTTTGTCACGCAAACCCAAATCAACAATCATTGTTCGCCCCGCAAATTCATTGATTGCCACACCATCAACATCGCCATTGACCAGCATATCCAAACACTGCTCATACCCATTCGGACGTTCTAATTTGATATGGTTGTCTTTCACCCAATTGCGTCCGTTGGCATCAAAAAAGAACGTCGCATGACCTGCTGGGCGGCAAATCGTCTTCCCATGCACATCCGAAGGCTTTTCCATAGAAATAGGGTTTGCCTTGTTCACGAACATAAGGGTCAGAACTTCAAAGAATGGGTTCGAGAAATTTAGGTTCACGCATCGATAGTGTTCTGGCTGCGCCTCGCAATTGGGTTTGAACCAAGGAAAGCTCATATCAACCAAAGCGTTCGACAGCAGCGGATCAAAATGCGCGTCCCAGTCATTCACCATATAAATTCCAAAACCCTGTTCTGGATTGGCCGCTTCCATGGCGCGCTGGACAATATCCACCGCAAGACCCCGATTTGGCAGATCAGGCCCCGTGAACGGGGGGAACATCCCTGATGTGACGAAACTTATCTTTCTAGGGTCCACAACTGTATCAACGGGCGTCGAAGCGGTATTGTCCACCGAAGCAGTTTGCACCGTGCCACCTTCCAGCCCAGTCGGAAGACCGTTGATACAAGGGATCCGCAGCTTTTGACCGATCCGAACCGAATTCGCATCGGAAATGGTGGCTGTATTTGTCGAAAACACCAAAGTCCACTTGCTGGCATCCTTGTACAATCGATCTGCAATGAACGACAATGAATCGCCACTCTTAACAGTGTAATTGCCCCCGCAGGTTTGCGCACTCAAACTCGCAGCCCCCAACAGTAAAAATATTCCAGCAAAAAGTGATGTCTTTGAAAGCATGGCAATGGCCTTTCCTACGAGATACTGTTCGATTTACAAAATTTATGAGCGCCAGAGTAAAGATATGGCCGCCTTTTGTGAACAGCTATCTCAGTAACCCAGCACCACACCGAACAGTATAAACGCAAAGATGGCGGGCATTCTCTATTCGCCATGCCCCCCATTCACTGTTGAACAACAGGCGCTTTCCACAACGCCCCAAACAACAGCACCGCCGCAATCCAATCTGCACCCATGATCCCAAACAGCGCCATTTGCGTCAGCCCTGTCTGCCCCATGCCCACACCCATCGCGTAAACACCGCCGATCATCGCCAGCAGAAACGCCACATACGCCAACCAGCGCAGTCCGCGTTGCAGGCCCGCACCGATCACAAACCACATAATGGCCCCAACGATCATCGGCATAAGAAACCCACCCCCAGACACAGCGATCACCACCAGATGCAGCACAGCAGACAGCAGTAAAAACAGTGCGGCCACACGAAAAGGACTCTTAACCATCATTTATTCCCCCGTTGGGCAGGGCATGCCAGCGACGCCCCACATCAAAACATCATTTGTATGTTCCTGCAGGGAATACGGCGCAGGTTCACGGCCACCTCCAGGTGCCCATGCCCAGCGCAGAACCACATCATGGCCCAAATGCCCTGCAACTTCTTCAAACGTCAGCCCACCATTGGTTTCTGGATTGCGCAACTGATTGCAAATCTCGGATGGACTGCGCCCAAACCACGCGGCCTCAACAGGGGCCAAACGCCACCCCCCGTTTACCGCTGGTGGTGTGTGGGGTTGTTCCGATGTGGTCCCCACATGACACGTTGAACAAGCGAGCGTTTCCGCACCAATTCGGCTTTCACCTGCCCGAATGTTCATCCCATGCACCCGCGCCTTGCCATAACTCGGACCCGACCACATTGGCCGATCGCTTTGGCCCACGTGACAATTCGAACACCGTGGATGGGACACAACTTCATACATCCGCGCCCAAGCCTCCAAACCCTGCGCCTCTGACACATTCTCAGGTACGACCAGCTTAATCTCCTCGGCTTGTGCGAAACTGGCAGACAGGGATAGAGCGGCGAAAATTGCTTTAAAATCCATGTTCAACCTCATACAAAATCTATGAATTTGTTGAATGGCATTTCTCGCAAACGCTGACCCGTGGCCGCATAAATCGCATTCGCCAGCGCCGCAGCAGCAGGTGGAACAGGCGGTTCACCAATGCCGCGAACATTGGCTTGGTTTTCCAAACCCTTCACAACGATTTCGGGTGTTTGATACAACCGCATCCCTTCTGCATCGTGGTAATTCGACTGTTCCGCCATTCCGTCCGAATAGGTGATCTCCGAATTCACTGCATGGCCCAGCGCCCAGATGATCCCACCCTGAACATGATTTTCAAAGTTTACAGGATCCACAACCTGCCCCACATCCGCGGCGACAAAGACCTTATCAATCTTGATCCCATCCTCCGTCATGGTCACTTCCACAACCTCGGCAGTGGGTGTCCCAAACGAACTCACAAACGCAACCCCGCGTCCACGGTTCGGCCCCAAATCAGACCCCCAATCAGACATCTCAGCCACCGCCTCCAGACACTTGCGCGCAATATCGTAATCACACATATCAAGCCGCCCTTGCATCGGGTCGAGCCCCGCTGCAATCAACGCTTCATCCACGAAACTCTCCGCAAAGAACCCCGCATGGGACGCACCAACAGACCGCCAAGAACTGATCGGTGCCAACTCTGGCGCACGGAACCCCCGCACCCGCAGATTGTCGATCTTATAAGGCATGTTCCACGCCCCTGACACGATCTGCATGTCTGGCCCAGGCGGCAAGGTGATCCCCGCACGCGGCATCTGACTGTTGATCGGCGAAGGGGAGCAAATCGACAAATCCAACGTCTTAATCACACCCTCTTCAACAGTCGCCAGCCCCCGCCCCATGGCGATCTGTCGTGGGAAATCATGCGCGAAATCCTCTTCGCGCGTGAAGGTTAACTTCACAGGCGTACCCTTCATTTGCATCGCAATTTCAGTGGCATACCTGACGTTCTCAAACTCCAATCGATGCCCAAAAGACCCGCCAGAATACTGGTTGTGGAAATGGATATTCGCCACATCCATCCCCGACACTTTTGCCACGTAATCCTCAACCGTACGCGGCATCTGATGCCCCGTCCAAATGTCGATCCGCTCATCAGTCGCCAACACCAGCGCGTTCAACGGCTCCAATGGCGCATGGGCCACATAAGGCGCACGATATTCCGCGTTCACCGTTGGCGCGTTTGCATCAAACGCCGCCCCAACATCTCCATCATGCCGCCATTCATCGTCCAAACGCTCCGCCGTGAACGACTCCTCTAAAACCTTCCAATGATCCGCTTGCTCCGCAGGATAGGATGCATCGCCCCAATCCGCTTCAATCGCATTTACTGCCTGAAACGCACGCCACGTATTGTCGGCAACAACCGCAAACCCATCCGTCACAGGCAACACCGCCTTCACGCCGCGCATCTTCTCTGCTTCGGTTGCGTCATACCCATTAATCGGCGCCAACTGACGTGGATTAAACCGCACCGCCGCATGGACCATACCGTCCATATCCAAATCAATGCCGTAGCTTTGCGTCCCCGTGGATTTCGCCACAACATCCTGACGCTGCATCTCTTTCCCGATCAACCGCCACTCGGATTTATCCCGCAGGGTCACATCCGTCACAGGATCAAGCGTCGCCGCCTTTGCCGCCAACTCTGTGTATGCCTTCTCGGTTCCATCGGGCAGGATCACCGCCCCATTGGCTGTCTTCAACTGCGAAACAGGCACACCCGTTTCCTCAGAGGCCGCCAATTTCAATGTTTCTCGCGCCACCGCACCCGCTTCACGAAGCTTTACAAAACTATCGGTTACAGACGTGGACCCGCCCGTACCTTGGATGCCCATCATCTTAACCAAAACACCCATGGCCGTACGGGCCGCATCTGCCACACCGCTTTGGTCGCGCGACATAAACGGCGCGCCTTCCTCGCCAAAGGCCGTGTTGTAATACGCGGGGCTTGGGCGTCCAAAATCGGTCTCATATTGACCAGGTTCGATATCCAATTCTTCAGCAATCAAAACTGCCTGCATGTGCACCGCACCTTGCCCAATATCCGCATGCGGCACGATCAACGTGACCTTTTCCGCATCAATCTTGACCCAAGGATTAAACGCCGCTTCACCATCTGCAACCTCTGCCAACAGCGGGTTGTCATAGGGTTTGCGCACCGCATAAACGCCAAAGGCCACGCCCCCAACAACAGCAGCAGACCCAATCAGAAACGCACGACGACCAAAAGTTTTCAACTTGCCCATGATTACGCCTCGTTCAGTTTTTTGGCTGCGGATTTAACAGCGGCTCGGATGCGCGGATAGGTTCCACACCGACACAGGTTCGCAGACATTGCCGCATCAATGTCCTCATCATTCGGCTCGCTGTTCAAATCGAGGAAAGACGCCGCCTGCATGATTTGCCCACTTTGACAGTACCCACATTGCGCCACCTGATGCTCAACCCACGCTTCCTGAACCGCGTGCATCGCTTCTGGCGAACCAAGGCCCTCAATTGTGGTCACATCGCCGTCCACATCGCCCACGTTAATCGAACAGGACCGCACAGCCATGCCATCCACATGCACCGTGCACGCACCGCATTGCGCAATGCCACAGCCATACTTTGGCCCTGTGATCTTCAACTCATCGCGCAGCGCCCACAGCAAAGGCATCTCAGGCTCAACATCAAGCGTATGCTCGGTTCCGTTCACAGTTAGCTTCATCGCAAAATCCTCCTAAGGCGGCGTGGCTTTCTCTAAGAATAGACCAACCACCACAAAATGAAACTTGCAGATCGTGCCAAAACACTAACAAATCGTGCCAACCCCAATTTTGCGCCTTCTCAACCCATCCAGACCCCGTAGGGTATCCCTATGCAAAAACGCACCAAATATTTTGTCGCCGATCAGGTACAGCACATGGCCGCCGCCCTTGGGCTGTCTGCTCCTAACATTCTGCGCCGATCGAACCTGCCCATGGATTTCTTTGATCAAGACGATCCTGGCCTCACGGCGGAACAAATGTTTGCCCTGTGGGACTCCGCCGAACACGAATACTCTGGGGATGATCTTCCCATCATCCTTGGCAAAGTCCTCGCCAATGGCGATTCTGGCGCAATCATCCTTGCCTTCACCTGCTCTCATACTGTGGCCGAAGGTTTTGACCGCATCGCACTGTTCAAACCCCTTGCAGGCCCCTTCCAGCTTACGACCCATCGCAACGAGGCAAATTTCACCGTCACCATGCGGTCGTCGATCCCAACCCTGCCCCTTCCATCAGTGGTCACCGCCATGGACATCGTGTTTTTTGTGGAACTCTTACGGACCACAACAGGTGAAAACATCGTCCCCCTGCGCGCCACACTCCCTAAACGGGTGGCAGGCACCGCGCTCATCGAAGACTTTATCGGCATCCCGATTGACCACGGTGAAACCGTGTCCGTGTCCTTCGAGCCCCAAGTGGCAGACCTGCCACTGATTACCGAAAACACCAAACTTCTGGCCTATTACGAACGCGATCTGCAACGCAAACTGGATGCACGAGACAAGGAAACACCGACAACCGATCGGCTTTGCGCCACGCTGCAAAAGATGCTGCCCAGCGGCAAACACACCGCAGACGATGCCTGCCGACGGCTCGGTCTATCAAAACGCACGCTACAACGGCAACTTTCATCCGAAGGCACAACCTATCAAACCGTGCTGGACGCAACCCGATCCGATCTTTCACTTCACTACCTGCGCAAACATGACATGAGCGTGGAAGAGGTCAGCTACCTGCTTGCCTATCGCGATCCAAACTCATTTTACCGCGCATTCCAAAACTGGACAGGTATGACCCCCGCACAGGCCCGCGCCACCCACGGCTGACGAAACGTCACAGTTCCCAAAAAGGACTGCACCGCTATTTAGTGACCCCATGACAGAACACACTTTTGATCGCGCCATTGCTCTGACCAAAACCGCCGATGGCACATGGTCAGGCCAATCCAGCCCCGACTACGCCAATATGGTCGGCGCGTACGGCGGCATCGTCGCCGCCACACTATTGAACAGCGTCCTGTGCGATGACCGACACATGGGGACGCCAGTGTCTCAAACCGTCAATTTCTGCACGGGCCTTGGCGCAGGCGCATTCATCGTCACAACAAAACTCCAGCGGGGCGGAAAATACGTCCAACATTGGAACACCGAACTGACCCAAGGCGACACCGTCATCGCCACATCCAGCATCGTCATGGGCGCACGCGGCGAAACCTTCGCCCACCAGCCTGCACCGATCCCAGACGTGCCAGCAGCACTGGACCTAGACCCGATGGGCGACCGCGTCCCGCTCGAATGGACCCGCCGCTATGACTATCGTTTTGTAAACGGTGGCATGGAAACCTTCGGCAAGCCCCGCGATGATCTAGGCCAAAGCCAAACACGCGTCTGGCTCGCCGACACACCCAATCGCCCGCTCGATTACCTTTCCCTCGCCGCACTCGCCGATTGCTTCTTCCTGCGTCTCATCCAAATCCGTGGCAAAATGGAACCGATGGGCACCGTCACCCTCACAACCCACTTCATCGCCACAACCGACGACCTCGCAACCCAAGGCAGCGATCATCTGCTTGGCGTGGTCGATATGAACCGCGCACAAAACCAATTCCACGATCAAACCATGCAATTGTTCGCAACAAACGGCACCCTGCTGGCGTCAGGCACGCAACTTGTCTGGTATCGTCAATAAACGGACACGTCCCGTCGCCGATTAAAACGCCTTAAACGTCATTATCGTATGTGTGCGCTCAATGCCGTCGATATCGAGGATATAGTCGTTGATGAACCGCCCCGTATCCTGCCCCTCAGGGATGTACAGCTTTAACAACAGGTCATAATCGCCACTGGTGGAATGCAATTCGGCATAGGTTTCACGCAGCGCAATTTCATCTGCCACGTCATAGGTCTTGCCAGGTTTGCACCTGATCTGGATAAAAACGGTATTCATTGCAGGACCTTTCTTCAAACGCCTTCCGTTTCATGGTCTACCCAAATACAAAGAACGTCAACACAACTCAGGCGAGCAAGATGATAGACTGGAACGATGCCTTCCAAAACGGCGCATATATCGACGGCGCAGCAGATTACCTTGCCCGCTGGTCTGCCTCTGCCGCTGCCTTCCGTGATGCCCATGCAGACAAAGCCCTCGATCAATCCTATGGCCCTTCCGCTCGAAACCGCTTTGATCTGTTTCGCACCGTAAACGCCAAAGGCACCGTCATCTTCGTCCACGGCGGCTATTGGCACCAACTCGACAAATCTTATTGGTCCCACTTGGCCGCTGGCCCACTGGCCCACGGATGGAACGTGGCCTTTCCCGAATACACTCTGGCCCCAAACGCCCGCATTGGTGAAATCACCACAGAAATCGCTGCCGCCATCACAGCAATCGCCGACGGGCCCGTCCGCCTCACAGGTCACTCCGCTGGCGGCCATCTGGTGTCTCGCATGAACTGCACCGACATCACACTCGACGCGGACATCCAACACACGGTTTCCATATCTGGCGTCCACGACCTGCGCCCACTCCTTGCCACAGACATGAACAACACGCTTCGATTGGATGACGCCGAAGCAATCGCAGAAAGCCCCGCGCTCAACACCGCCAAACCAAACACGTCCATCACGTTTTGGGTGGGCGCTTCCGAACGTCCCGAATTTCTCCGACAAAACCGCATCATCGCCGAAAACTGGTCCCGTGCTGGCATAACCGCCACCGATCACTATGCTCCAGACCAGCATCATTTCAGCGTCATCGAACCGCTAGCCGATCCCAATTCCCCTCTGACAAAAGAGCTCTTAAAATGACCCAATTCCCACAAAAGCACCTGTTCCACATTCCAGAAGGTATGATCTACCTTGACGGCAACTCCCTTGGCCCAATCCCCAAGGCAGTGCCAGAAGCCACACAAAAGATGCTCACAGACGAATGGGGTGAACTGCTGATCCGCGGCTGGAACACAGCAGGCTGGATGGCACAACCCTCCAAACTCGGCAATCAAATCGCTCCGATCATTGGGGCGGAACAAGGCTCCGTTGCCGTTGGCGACACTCTTTCAATCAAAGTGTTCCAAGCCCTCGCCGCCGCGTTGCAACTGAACCCTGATCGCCGCACGATCTTGTCAGACAACGGCAACTTCCCAACGGACCTTTACATGGCCGAAGGACTAATCCGCACCATTGGCAAAGACCACACACTCGTCACACCCGACCCAGAAGACGTCATCAACCACATCACCACAGACACAGCTGTCGTCATGCTGACACAAGTGGATTATCGCACGGGCCGCCTGCACGATACCAAGGCCATTACAAAAGCCGCCCACGATGCGGGTGCCGTAATGATCTGGGATCTCGCCCATTCCGCAGGGGCCCTGCCCATCGACCTTGCGGGCGCTGAATTTGCTGTCGGTTGTACCTACAAATACCTCAACGGGGGGCCTGGCGCGCCCGCATTCATCTACGTCCGCCCTGACCTCGCAGACACCGTCCAACCTGCTTTGTCAGGCTGGCTCGGCCACGATGCGCCTTTTGCCTTCGAACGATCCTACCGGCCGGGCCAAGCCGTTGAACGGATGCGCGTTGGCACACCGCCCGTGATTCAAATGGCCTCTTTGCAAGTGGCACTCGATATCTGGAAAGATGTGGACCTCAACGACCTGCGGGCCGCCTCCATCCGCCTTTCAGAACGATTCATCGCAGGGATAGAGTCCTCATGCCCCGACCTCACACTCGCCAGCCCCCGCGACCCGAGCGCACGCGGATCGCAAGTCTCCTTTGCATTTGAAGACGGTTATGCCGCCATGCAGGCAGTCATCGACCAAGGCGTCATCGGCGACTTTCGCGCGCCAAACATCATGCGCTTTGGGTTTACGCCGCTCTACTTGGATGAAGCAGATATCGATGCAGCCGTTGACATCATCGCAGACGTCATGACCCGTAAAACCTACACTGATCCCAAATACCAAACACGCAACGCGGTTACGTGATCATTGTCGGGGCATTGGAAACAATGCCTCGACATTGCCCTTTTTGATCTGATCTTTTGACCATTTTCGCCCAATTTAGGCCATTGGGCATAGGTAGTTTGTATTTGAATTAATGAATATTAAAGCGTTGCGAGTACCATATGTCCCTAGATCAGCCTCTGCCTCTGACCGTTGAAAACACCCCTGTTTGCGACCCGAACATTCGGCGGGTCGTGCCCGAAGATATGACCCGTCCCCAAAGCGTGTCGAGCATTCTGGCAGGCACCCCAATCACAACTGACAAAGGCGACCTGCCAGTCGAATTTCTTCAGCCCGGTGATTTCATCATGACCAAAGACGCTGGTTTTGTTCCTTTGCGCGGCATCGGCACATATGCGTTGTCCCGCTGGGATATGATCCGCCAACCCGAACTCCGCCCAATCGTCTTTCCCGAAGGCAGCATTGGCAACACCACTGAATTGCACTTTTGTGGGATGCACCGCGTGTTCCTGACATCTGTATTTGCGGACATGATATTTGGCACGCCAGACGTGCTCGCCCCTGCGCGCAGTTGCGTTGGCCACAACGGCATCTATGAACAGGCACGCAAGCGCCCACCACACTACTATCAACTGCTGTTGGATCGCCACGAACTCATCGCCACAAGTGGCGCTTGGAGCGAGTCTCTCTTCCTAGGTGACGTGCCAAGCGAAAAGCAGGAACACCGCCGCTCTTGGATCATGGCGAACGACTTTGACGTGTCCCAAATTCTGCACACAGAAACGGCCCGCATGACCCTCGATCAGCGCGAATCCCGCGTTCTGTTCAACAAAATGAACACCGTCATTTAAGGCGTTAACCCGCACCCCGATCTTTGCGTTTCGCCAGTTTCGCCGCCAAATTCATCCCAACACCAGGCCGCGACCACGGGCATTCCGCGATACAAATCGCACAGCCAGAATGTTCGGCGAAATACGGAATGCACTTGTCGAAATCCACATACCAACGGGTTTCACCGCGCACGCGCTTTTTGTCTGGGTCAATCGCAAGAGGCGGGCACGCATCTTCGCAAATGCGACACTTCGAACAGAAGTCATCGACCCCAAAATCCCGCTTCGGTGTCGGCGCAAAGGGCGCATTTGTCAGCACCGCAGACAGTCGAAACGACGATCCGAATTCTGGATTGATCAGGGATCCATGCTTGCCCAATTCCCCAAACCCGCATTCCAACGCGGGCGGGATCATCAGGATTTTCCCCGCCATTGGTCCCGTCGCGGCCTCCGCATCCCAGCCTTGGTCGCGCAGCCACCCTGTTATCTTCTTTGACGCCGCAGCCGCGCGCCCATATTGGCGCACCACTTCGACACCCGCACGAAACTCTGGCGCATGTTTGATCTCGTCATAATCGTGCTGCACCCCCAACACGATCACATTCGAAAACGAAACCTCTTGCCCTTCAAACACCCATTCATCGCGCAAGGGTGTCACCCCCACCATCTCGCAATCCCCAGCATCCACAAATTGATCGAGTGATGCTGTCCATTCCGCACCAGATTGATCCACGGCCAATGGGGAGACATTGGGCAAAATCGCGTCCAAAACCACCTGCCGTTTGGCCCGTTCTTCGCGCATGGCCGCACTGTCAGGCTGCGCCAGATAGAACCACTTTTGCACATCGCCATAGGCAATGTCGTCAGGATTTGGGGCCCAGAACACCATGTCAGGGCGGCGCACAGTATCTTCGCCCAGCCCGTTTATTTCGTTGCCAGAAACATCAGGCCGCCGCGCCTCCATATCGGGGTTCGGGGTAAACGGCCTATGCGGATTGGGTTTTGGCATGACCGTAGCCTACAAATGCAAATGGATGCGCGCAACACTGCTGCACCAAACCATGTGACCCTTGCCAAACCCCTAACCTTGACGCGTTGTCTAAGACGCGTGTTGCATGACGCGTCGAACAAGACGCGTCATGATTAACTTTCTGTTAAGGTTTGCAACCGCTTACGGCGTGATCATGATCTTCCCATCCTTGATCTTTGTCGCCGCAGCCAACCCAGACACCACATCACGCAGCGGCAGATATGTGGCCACATCTGTCGACCATGTGCCATCCGCAAACCGCGTCTGCACCTCTTTAGCAAACCGCGGCATCTCCGCGCCATTGGCTTGCATCCAAGGCGTCAGCCAAAACCCTTCGATCACTTTGGATTGGAAAATCAACTGCCCCATCTGCGTCATCGCAAACAGCTCTGGGTTCAGCTTCCCGTATGAAACCCACCGCGCACGGTTCGGCATCATCGTGAACACGCGCTCTGAAATGGCATCCGTGACCGCATCCAAGAAAACCCGTGGCTTCAACGCCCGCGATGCAGCTGCAAACTGCGCATCAAAATCATCTGCGGTCACATCCAAAACCTCTGTTGCGCCCAGCGCCTTCAGCCCATCTGCCGCATCCATGCGGCGCACCAAACAAATGGTCTTCAACCCCTTGTCCTTCGCCAACCCAAGCATCAATTTTCCCAACTGGCTCGCCGCGGCAGAAATCACAAAACAATCCCCATTCTTTTCTGCAATATCGACCATGCCAACAGCCGTCAGCGGGTTCACAATTTGCGCCGCCCCATCTTCGTCTTTCACACTTGGGTGCAGCGGAATGCACATCATCGCCATGGTGACGCAGTATTCTGACCACGCTCCAGTTGTCACAAACGCCACGCGCTGCCCGACCAAGTTCTCGGCCCCTTCGCCCGCCGCCACAACATCGCCGCACCCTTCAAAACCCGCCGCTTTGCCTTCT
>CAYWIR010000029.1:5104-12832 GCA_964458375.1 uncultured Neptunicoccus sp. | reverse complement strand
AGCGCGTTGCTGTCTTTTGCGGTCGAATGACCCGCATAGGTGCGGATAAGCCAAGGGCGTGGGGTTGGTTTTGTCATTGTCGCGACTCCATATTCGTGCTGCGCCGCAGCATAAGTTATAATATTACCAAGATGCAACCTTTGGAATAACATTCGTGCGCAATGGACGCAGCGTGCTGCCAAATTTGGCGCGATATTAGGCACTGGCTCTTGCTTTGAAAGTGGCGTACCACCAATGGAATGTTTGAAACAGTGGATATTCCAGTTTGGGTAGTCTGGGTGGCTGGTCTGTTGGCTTTTGCGGGCCTGTTGGACCGTATTTTGATGCCATCTGTTCGCTGGTATCTGCGTCGGCGGTTTAATCGCGCTATCAATCGGCTCAATGACCGCCTGCAATTGCAAATCCAGCCGTTTAAACTGACCAAGCGTCAGGTGATGATCGACCGTTTGGCCCATGATCCACAAGTTATGGAAGCGGTGATCGCCCATTCTAAGGAAGAAGGCGTGCCCTATAGCGTGGCCGCAGATATGGCGATGCGGTATGCCCGCGAAATCGTGCCGTCTTTTTCGGCGTTCGCCTATTTCGGGGCGGGCATTACATTTGCGCGGTGGCTGAGCCGTGCGCTGTATCGTGTGCGTTTGGGCTATGTGAACGAACAAGCGTTGCAGGAAATGGACCCTAACGCGACGGTGGTTTTTGTGATGAACCACCGATCCAACATGGATTATGTGATTGTGACCTTTTTGGCCGCGAGCCGATCTGCGCTGTCCTATGCTGTGGGGGAATGGGCGCGGGTTTGGCCGTTTAAGCAGTTTATCCGCTCCACAGGTGCCTATTTCATCCGCCGTAAATCGCGCAACAGTTTGTATCGCAAAGTGCTGGCGCGCTACGTGCAGATGGCAACGGCAGCGGGTGTGACGCAAGCGGTGTTCCCTGAGGGCGGTTTGTCCCGTGATGGGGCGTTGAAGCCAGCAAAGCTGGGCCTTTTGAATTACATTGTGTCTGATTTCAGCGCAGACCAAGAGCGCGATGTGGTGTTTGTGCCTGTTGGTGTGAACTATGATCGGGTGTTGGAAGACCGTGTTTTGCTGGCGGCGCATAAAGGCGAAAAGACAGGGGTTTTCTTTAAGATTTGGGTGTTTTTGCATTTCATTACGCGCCATGTGTGGTTGCGGATCATTCGGCGGTTTTACAAATTCGGCTATGCCAGCGTCAGCTTTGGTGTGCCGATTTCGCTTAAGGGTTTTGTGGCGGATAAAGCCGAGATGAGCCACGAACGTATGACGGGTGAATTGGGTAAAGAGTTGATGCGACAGGTGGGGCAGGTGGTGCCGATTCTGCCTGTGTCGTTGATCTCGACTGTTCTTTTGGAGGGCGACAAAACGCCGTTGTCCGAGGAACAAATTCAAACTCTGGCGCAAGAGGAGTTGGACCGCATGTTGGCCAAAGGGGCCTATATGCATATTCCGCGTAAAAGCCTGACCTATGCGGTGGAAGTGGGTTTGCGGATGTTGATCCTGCGCAGGGCGTTGGAATTGAAAGATGGGCTGTATCATTTTAAGCCCAAAGAAGAAGAACTTATCCAGTATTACGCCAACGCAATTGCACATTTGCGCTGAACGCAGAGCCGCTTTGCGTTGCAGGCTAGTGACAGAGGCGGCAGCCATGGGTATAAGCGCCGCGAATAGACGCAAATCGCATGGAAAAGACGAAAATGATCTCAGTTTTTGGCCACATGGCCCCCGACACAGATGCCACAGGTTCCGCCATTGTATGGTCTTGGTACCTTAACGAAGTTAAAGGGCAAGCCGCTGCGCCAAAACTGCTCGGTACGCCGAACACAGAAGCCGCGTTTGTTTTGAAGCGTTGGGGTTTTGATCAGCCAGAAATTATCGCAGATGTGGCAGAAGGCGATGATGTGGTGATCGTGGATACAAACAACCCAGCAGAATTGCCGCCAAGCATCAACGATGCGAACATTATCGAAATTATCGACCACCACATGTTGGTAGGCGGGATTAAAACGAAAGCACCGATCAATATCACTGTGCGTCCGTTGGCCTGTACCGCGACGATCATGGCAGATTTGATGGGTGATGATCTGGCCAAGGCGCCAGAAGCGATTAAGGGCGTGATGCTGTCTTGTATCTTGTCTGACACGTTGGAGTTCCGCTCCCCCACGACAACTGACACAGATGTTGCTTGGGCTAAGGCGCTGGCGGATGAGCTGGGTGTGGATATTCCTGAATATGCTGCTGAAATGTTTGCGGCGAAATCTGATGTGTCTGAATTTTCCGATGCAGAATTGCTGCGTATGGACAGCAAGATGTACGAAGTTGGCGGAAAGAACTTTCGGGTGTCTGTTCTGGAAACAACATCCCCAGCGATTGTTCTGGACCGTAAAGACAGCCTGATTACGAGCATGAAAGCGGTTGAGGCTGAAGATAGCGTTGATCAAGTCCTGCTGTTTGTTGTGGATATCCTGAATGAGCAGAGCACGTTGTTGGTTGCCAATGATCTGGTGAAAACAGTGGCGGAGAAGTCATTTGGTGTGACGGTGAGCGGTGACACGGTGGTTCTGCCAGGTGTTGTGAGCCGTAAGAAGCAGATTATTCCGCAGCTTTCTGTCTGATATCAGACTAAAATACCGTACAGATTTTTTGAAAACGCGTCCTTTTGGGCGCGTTTTTTGCTTTTAGGGTGCAGAAAATCGGTGGCGCAATTAAATTTCATTTAAAATCGACATTTTGTTACATTATTGCTCTTGTGATTTTTGCTGCGCCGCGGCATTTAAAGTGGGAACGGCTTGCTGAGGTGATTCACAGGCCACCAGACTTTGATAACAGGAGACAGATTATGGCCCTCGACGCTGGATATGATGCACCGAAAAAGGACCTTTACGAGGTTGGTGAAATTCCCCCAATGGGCCATGTGCCTGAGCAAATGTACGCATGGACAATCCGCCGTGATCGGCATGGTGAGCCAGATAAGGCGTTCGAAGTTGAAGTCGTTGATGTTGTGAAGCCAGACAGCAACGAAGTGTTGGTGTTCGTTATGGCCGCTGGTGTGAACTATAACGGTGTTTGGGCGGGGCTTGGTGTTCCGATTAGCCCGTTTGATGTTCACAAAGCGCCGTATCACATTGCGGGATCCGATGCGTCTGGGATTGTTTGGGCCGTTGGTGACAAGGTGAAGAATTGGACCGTTGGGGATGAAGTGGTCATCCACTGTAACCAAGATGATGGGGATGATGAGCATTGTAACGGTGGCGATCCGATGCATTCTCCGAGCCAGCGCATTTGGGGATATGAAACCCCTGACGGGTCTTTTGCGCAGTTTACAACGGTGCAAGCACAGCAGTTGATGCGCCGTCCGCAGCATCTGACGTGGGAAGAAGCGGCGTGTTATACGCTGACACTTGCCACGGCGTATCGTATGTTGTTCGGCCACGCGCCACACGAATTGAAGCCTGGCCAAACAGTTCTGGTTTGGGGCGCGTCTGGTGGGCTTGGGTCCTATGCGATCCAATTGGCTAAACAGGCCGGTGCCCATGCGATTGGGGTGATTTCAGATGAGAGCAAGCGCGACTTTGTTATGGGGCTGGGTGCCAAGGGCGTTCTGAACCGTAAGGATTTCAACTGCTGGGGTCAGATGCCGACTGTAAATACAGATGAGTATAAAGACTGGTTTGGCGAAGTGCGTAAATTCGGCAAAGCGATCTGGGATATCACGGGCAAAGGCAACAACGTTGATATGGTGTTTGAACATCCCGGAGAGGCGACAATTCCTGTATCCGTATTCGTGGTTAAAAAGGGCGGCATGGTTGTGATCTGTGCTGGCACGTCTGGATTTAACCTGACCATGGATGCGCGGTATCTGTGGATGCACCAAAAGCGTGTTCAAGGGTCCCACTTTGCCCATTTGGCGCAGGCGTCCGCTGCGAACCAGTTGATGCTGGAAGAGCGTTTGGACCCGTGCATGTCTGAAGTGTTTGAGTGGAATGAAATTCCTGAAGCGCACACTAAGATGCTGAAGAACGAGCATAAGCCAGGCAATATGTCTGTTTTGGTGAGTGCCACAAAGACTGGGCTGACCACGTTTGCGGATACTTTGGAAGCGAGTAAGGCCAAGTTTTAATCCTGATAAGGTAAATTATTAATGCCCGCGCTCGATTTGTCTAGCGCGGGCATTTTTATGTTCAGCGGTATAGCCCATTTCGAAAAATATTTAATAAAAACAATGACTAAATTTGGATTATCTCACCAGAAATGGCTAGTGTGCAGAGGTGAAGTGATAGGTGTAAAATTTCTAGCTATAGTTGTGTTAATGCTCCGTTAACCTTTGTAAAAGAGGATTAATATGTCCCAGGAATGGATGATAGATGTATTGCAAGACTTGCGTAATTTCGCAGCTAGGAACGAGCTGACACAACTGTCAGAACAACTAGACGACACTATTCACATTGCTGTGGCAGAGTTAACGGCTCAGGCGGATTGTCCCGCCGTTATGGAGCAATATGCCAAACCAAATCGAAGCGTTCCTGGATCGCGTTGAGCAGTGTTCAACCCTTGTAGAGCTTAACCAAGTTATTGCAGGGCTTAGAGATATCTTTCAGGTCAATCATGTCGTGTATCATGCGGTCAACAGCGATGGGGAGCCCTATGCGCTGGCGACCTATGATGCGGAGTGGGCAGAGCATTACGAGAATGAAGAGTTGTATCGTATTGATCCCGTGGTTTTGGGCGCGTTTCAGCGGTTTAATCCCTACAGTTGGAAATCATTGGCTTGGGATAAGAAACCAGCGCGGCGGTTCTTTATGGAGGCGTTGGATGGTGGTGTTGGGAATCAAGGTGTGTCTGTTCCCATTCGAGGACCCAATGGTGAATTTTCGTTGTTTTCTCTGAGCCACACCTGTTCGGACGAAGAATGGGCAAAATTTCTGTCGGTGTGGATGTCTGACTTGCTGCTGATTGGGCATTACCTGCATTCTGCTGTGCGTGTGTTGGAAAACATGGACGATATCTCAACCTATGTGTCTTTGTCGCCGCGTGAAACGGATGCATTGCGATTGTTGGGGGCGGGTATGAATCGAGGGCGGGCTGCGGAGTTTTTGCAGATTTCAGAGCATACGTTGCGGGTCTACATTGAAAGTGCACGTTTCAAGCTGGGCGCATCCAACACCACACATGCGGTGGCGAAGGCCATGGCGCAGGGGTTGATTAGCATTTAAAAACAAATGCCTTGGGCGGTTTTACAGGTATTACCAAAACGGAACCAAGGCGTACGGTGATCAGTTGTTAACCACGATTTGCAAAGGGTTTGCGCTCTACATCTGAAACCAGATCGTGTTGTGACAGCCAAGCCAATCCACAAGAGCGCACACATGATTGCTGCCCTTCTGGAGCCCTTCAAATGCTGCATTACCTGTATGGGGATGAGCTGACCCGCCATCCGACCCTTAAAAACACCATGTTCCAAGATCGGCGGACCCAATTTTCTGAGCGACTGGGCTGGGATGTGACCATTAATGACTATGGAGAAGAGCGCGACGAATATGACGCGATGAACCCGTTGTATGTGATCTGGGAGCTGCCAGATGGGACGCATGGCGGGTCCATGCGGGCCTTACCAACAACGGGGCGGTGTATGGTGAACGACCACTTTGAGGAGGTGGCAGGAGGGGCCATTCAAAGCCCGTTGATTTGGGAGAGCACGCGCTTTTGTATTTCGCCAAAAATGGACTCTGATGCCATTCGCATGTCGGCGGCGTTGATGCTGGGAGGATGTGAAATCGGGCTGAGCTTTGGTTTGAAACATGCGGTTGGGGTGTTTGATGCACGGATGGTTCGGATATACCGCAACCTTGGTTGGTCGCCTGAGATTTTGGGGTCATCAGGTGTGGGGCGGAGCAAGGTTTCGGTGGGGCTTTGGGGGTTTTCGGAAGACATTCGCCTGCGGTTGGCCGCCAAAGCAAATGTGGCGCCCGACTTGTCAGATGTTTGGATCAACCGCGCCTTTGGAATGCCGCGGCCAATGGAGGTGAAATCGCGTGTTGGGTGATTATTTCGTTCAGCTTTGAGGTTCGCTGCTTTATGGTGGAGCCAAGTTAAGAACTGGATCCCCACCCATGAAGTTTTCGCAAGATCAAGCTACGGCCTATGATGCGGTTGCGGATGTCTTAAAGGCCGCTGGCATTGATCTGGATGACGCATTGTTGTTGCCAGAATCTGATGGCAAACAGCAAACGCTGGCGGTTTTGGGCAAGGCGGGTTCTGGTAAGACCATGCTGTTGGCGAAACTGGGCGAAGCCTTGGCTGATGCGGGTGTCGATACGATCAGCGGTGATTATGAAGGCAAGGCGCGTAAAGATCGGCGCACGCTGGCGATTTTGGCGCCCACAAACAAAGCGGCGTCTGTTTTGCGCAATCGGGGCGTGGCGGCGACAACGATCCACCGTATTTTGTACACGCCGATGTATGATCCCGAATATGAAAAGATCGCTGAATGGCTGGCAGGGAATGCGGAAAAGCCAGAGATTGAGGGGCTGACAGATACGGCGCTGGAGCGGGCGTTTTTGTTCTTTCAGTCGAATAAATCCATTCCAGGGGCTTTGGCCATGGCGGGTCTGCGCGGGTCTGATTTCATTATCGGATGGAAACGGCGCGAAGAGCCGTTGGATGTTGGGTTTGTGGATGAAGCCTCCATGTTGGACGACAAACAACTGGAGGATTTGCAGGAAATCTTCTCGACTCTGATTTTGTTTGGTGACCCCGCGCAGTTGGCCCCCGTGGGGCAATCTGGCTCTATGGCGTTTGATGGTTTGGCGGATGGGCGCAAATTGGTGTTGAGCCGTGTGCACCGCCAAGCCGATGACAACCCGATCCTTGATTTGGCCCACGCTTTGGCGGACCCACAACTGGAGTTTCATCAGTTTGAGCGGATGATTGAAGAGGCGGCGCAAAAGGATGAACGGGTCGTTGTGGCCCCCCGTGTGGATGCCGCCGCCATGGCGCGTGCGCCTGTTTTGGTTTGGCGTAATGCAACGCGGATCAGATTGATTCATGCGTTTCGAAATGCCTATGGCGCGCCAGCCGAGATGTTGTTGCCCGGGGAACCGTTGATTTGTGACGGGATTGAATTGCCCATGAAACATCGCAAGAAGCGGATTGATCTGGAGGCGCGAGGCCTGATCAAAGGGGCGCAGGCGGTGTATCTGAGCGAGGGGCGTAAGCCCGGATTTTCGCGCTTGCATGTGGTAGGGGCAGAGGACCCGCAGGTGTCTGCCGCGACGATCATCAAGATTGAAATGCCTGATGAAGAAGAGCCGTTTATCCCGTCCGCCGCGCGGATGGGGGCGGCGTTTGTTCATGGGGCAGCCTGTACCATTCACAAGGCGCAAGGGTCCCAATGGACAGATGTTCAGGTGTTTGCCCCAGATATCTATGCCGCCAGTCGGGCAGGGCGTACAGAAGCGGGTATCGCGCTGTGGAAGCGGTTGGCCTATGTGGCGATTACGCGGGCTGAACAACGGTTGTTGTGGGTGACGCGGTATATGTTGGCAAAGCCAGAGGCACCGCTTGGGATTGAAGATTTACGATCCGTACCAGCCCCTGTTCTGGAATTGGAAGTTCAGGACCCAGACGCAGAGTAGACTTGCGGAAAACCTGCGGTTTGTTCCTATGAGCCCTTCGGGCGGTACAGTTCGTTTTGCTTCGCAAAGCCGACTGA
>CAYWIR010000029.1:0-5004 GCA_964458375.1 uncultured Neptunicoccus sp. | reverse complement strand
CTTCGCAAAGCCGACTGATTGGGGCGTTGCCCCATACCCCAGGATATTTTGAAAACAAAAAGTCGAGACGCTTTAAAAGACGAGGTTCATCATCAACATTGAGACGATGAGGAAGAGGATCGTCATCACGCCGCCTGTGCGCACAAAATCGATCACGCGGTAGCCTGCTGGTCCCATGATCAGGGCGTTGACTTGGTGGGTTGGGATTAGGAAGGAGTTTGACGTGGAAATGGCCACGGTCATTGCGAAGATCGCAGGGTCACCCCCTGCGGCAAGGGCGATGGACACGGCCAGCGGCACAAGGAGAACCGTTGCGCCCACGTTGGACATGACCAGCGTGAAGATGGTCGCGAGAATTGCCACGCCTGCTTGGAGCGCCCAGATAGGCCAGCCGTCAAGGACGGAGAGGATGCCTTGGGCAATCCATTCTGCGGTTCCTGTGCTTTGGACTGCTTGGCCAAGCGGAATAAGCGAGGCGAGCAAGAAGACCGTGTTCCACCCCACGGCTTTGTAAGCCTCGTCAATATCAATCACTTTGCTGACAATCATGCCAGCCGCCCCTGTGAGCAGGCAAAGCGACAAGCGCACATCGGTAAAAAGGATCATGCCAACGGCGATTGTGAAAAACAGGAGCGCCCAAGAAACTTTTTGCGGGCGGAGTTCTTCTTGTGGGAAGTCGGAGGTGACCACGACGAAGTCCTTATCGCGATTGATGCGCGTAAGGTTTTCCCATTGCACGTGTACGACAAGCGTGTCCCCAGCGCGCAAGGTCACGCGGCCGATGCGGGTTGCTTCGTGGTCTTCGGTTTCAACATGGCTGAGCGTGTCTTCGCCGCGGTGGATGGCGAGCATCGACATGCCGTAGGTTTTGCGCAGTGCGAGTTCTTGAGCGGTTTTGCCGATGACTTGGCTGTCAGGCGGGATCACGATTTCGGCCACGCCTGATTTGGTTGGCGCAAATTCTTCGGCGAAAATATCCAGTTCTGGCAGGATATTCAGGCCATAGATGTCGGCCATTTCTTCGATCACCTTTTTGCGGCCAAGAATGGCAAGGCGGCAGGGTGTGGTGATTTCGGTTTCTACAACAGGGGATATCCAGCGTTGGCCTTTGAAATAGGAGCCAATGATGTACATGTGGTGCACGTCCATCAAATCATTGAACGACTGACCCAAAAGGATGTTGCCTTCGGGGATTTCCACTTCGACGATGTCCGCCTTTAGCCCGTAAAGCCGTTTGAGGTATTCATTCATGGATTGGCCAGAAGCCGCGTCACCTTTTGAGGTTTCACCCGGCAAGACCCAGCGGCCAAAGAGCATGAAATAGAGAATGCCCGTCAGGACCAGCGCGATACCAACAGGGGTGACAGAAAACAGGCTGAAGGGTTCCATTTGTTGATCTGCAGGCAGATCGGCGTTGGTGGCGAGGATCAGGTCGTTCAGGAGGATGAGCGGTGAAGAGCCAACCATTGTCATGGTGCCCCCAAGGATCGCGCAAAAGCCCATGGGCATCAAAAGCCGAGACAGGCTGATATTTGTGCGCGAAGAAATGCGGGAAACGACGGGGAGGAACAGGGCGGCGGCACCCACGTTTTGCATGAAGCTGGAGATAACGCCAACGGTGCCAGAAATGATCGGAATAATGCGGCCTTCGGTGGTGCCGCCGTATTTCAGGATGTTGGACGCAACCTTGGACATCAGGCCGGTTTTGTCGAGACCCGCGCCAATGATCATCACGGCAATGATGGAGATCACTGCATTTGAGGCAAAGCCGTCAAACAAATGATTGATATCTGCCAATCCGCCAAGGCCCGGCACATAGCTGAGACCGCCAAGCAAGACCATTACGATAATCGCGGCCAGATCGACGCGGACGATTTCGGAGACAAAAAGAAAGACAGTAAAGCCAAGCAGAGCCAGAACCACGATCATTTCTGTTGATAGGGTAATTGGATCCAACGGGGCGGCCTTTTCTGACGTTATTTTCAACAGGGTATACGCCTGCAACGCCCTTCGGGCAACCAGCCAGATTGGGAAGAAAGGCTGGTTTAACTGGCCTTATGCGCGGTTTTTATGGGCCTCTGCGAGCATACACATCAGTTCGAACATTATTGAGACTCCGAGCCAGCCTGTGCCCCCTGAAGGGTCGAACGGGGGTGAGACTTCTACCAAGTCGGCGCCCACGAGGTTTACGCCTGAGAGTTCACGCACCAGTTGTTGCGCCTGAAAGGAGGTGACGCCACCGATTTCGGGCGTGCCTGTTCCCGGCGCAAAGGCTGGGTCGATTACGTCGATATCAAAGGAGCAATAGGTGGGGGCGCTGCCTGCAATGTCGCGAGCTTGGGCCATGACGTTGGGGATGCCACGGTCAAACAGCTCTTCTATGCGGATAATGGTGACGCCTTGTTCCAAGCCCCAGTCGATATCTTCGGTGTTATAGGCAGTGCCGCGAATGCCGATTTGAACAACTCGTTTTGGATCGAGCAGACCTTCCTCGATGGCGCGGCGGAAGGGGGTGCCGTGGGTGTATTTGAAGCCACCGAAATAGGTGTCGAACAAATCGGTGTGGGCATCAAAGTGGATCATGCCGAGAGGGCCATTTTGCGCCAACCCGCGCAGAACGGGGAGGGACACAAGATGGTCGCCCCCCGCTGTCATTGGGATGATGCCTGCTTTGGTTGTGGCGGTGTAAAATTCGGTGATTTGGCGCATGGCGTCTTGGATATCTGACGGATTTGCGCCCACATCGCCAAGATCGGCGCAGTTTGTCAGGGCGAACGGATTGATGCCGTTTACTGGGTTCATGGCGCGGATCATTGTGGAATAATCGCGCAGTTGGCGTGGGCCGTGGCGTGGGCCCGGGCGGTTGGTGGTGCCGCTGTCCCAAGGTACGCCGATCAGGCCGATTTCAACATCTTTGTAGCGTGCGTGATCTGGTGTCAGGTGCGGTAGGCGCATGAAGCTTGGGACACCTGCGAAACGCGGGGATTCAATGGCAGAGACAGGTTGGAAAAACGGATCAGGTGATTTTGGCATTGGAACGTCCCGTGGATAAAGTTGCGCTAGGTTTGCATGGGGCGCGGCGAGGCGCTAGACCTTGAGCGACATTATTTTAAGAGGGCACCGACATGGCGCAGACAATCGTGATTACAGGGGCAGGGTCGGGCGTTGGCGCGTCTACTGCGGCGGCGTTTTTGGATGCGGGTTGGAATGTTGGCCTAATTGGGCGGCGTGTTGAACCGTTGAACGATGTTGCAGCAGGGCGCGAGAATGCACTGGTTTTGCCCTGTGATGTGGCAGATGAGGAGTCGGTCGAAGCCGCATTCGATAAAGCGGTCGAAAAATTTGGCCATTTGGATGCGCTGTTTAACAATGCGGGCATTGGTGTTCCTGCCAGCCCGATCGATGAAATGGATGTGGCCGCGTGGCGGCAGTGTGTGGATATCAACCTGACTGGCAGCTTTTTGTGCGCGCGTGCTGCGTGGCGGATCATGCGGGGGCAAAGCCCGCAAGGGGGACGGATTATTAACAATGGGTCTGTATCTGCGAGCGCACCGCGTCCTGGGTCTGCACCTTACACATCAACGAAACATGCGATTACGGGTCTGACGAAAACTCTGTCGTTGGATGGGCGGGCGTTCAATATCAACGTGGGGCAGATTGATATCGGCAATGCGCTGACGGAAATGGCGAAACCGATGACGCTTGGGGTGCCCCAAGCGAACGGGTCCATCGCGGCGGAGGCGACAATGGATGTGGATCATGTGGCGAATGCGGTGATGCACATGGCAGGGTTGCCGCTGGGCGCAAATGTTCTGTTCATGACGGTTATGGCCAATGATATGCCATTTGTGGGGCGTGGTTAGAGCGGTTTGTACAAGACCAGCGCGGAAGATTTCGCGCCATTTGGGCCGTTGTAATAGTCTTTGCGAACCGCACGGTCCGTAAATCCAGCGGCGTAATAGAGCGCAATGGCTGGGGTGTTTGTGTCCACGACTTCTAGGAACATGTCTTCGCAGCCCGCGGATTTTGCGGCGTTGAGAGCGGACTTTAGCAATTGGGTTCCTTGGCCGCTGCGGCGTGCATCGGGATGCACTGCGATGGTCAGCAGTTCGGATTCTGGCCCCGCGATCTGGATCAGCGCGAAGCCGTTTTTGGTGGTGAACAGCTCTGTTCGATCAGAGGCCAGTAGGTCTGTAAATTCTGACACGCTCCATGGGCGAGGCTGCGTAAAGCAGGCGGCGTGGATCGTAGCCAAGTCTTGGGGTGTCATGGCAGGATCGTTGGGGGCGGATCAGAGGGCAGCGCGGCATCGGGTGCCCGCACATAAAGTGGCGCTGGTTTTGGTTGGTCCGTGCCAAGGCGCAAGGCCGCGATTTTTGCGGCGTTGGTCAGAGCGGTTTCGGTTGAGATGCATGTGGCATCAACGGCAACCTCTGCATCGCAAAAGGTGGCCGCGTTTGCTTTGAAATCGTCGATTGCAATCAAACGCACGTCTGATTGTGGTGATCCATCTGCAAAATCTTGTGCGTAAATGCGGTTTTGGCGGGCGTCGATGATCGCGGTGGCCGCGCCTGATGTGCCATAGGCCATGGCGTCGAGCCGCGATATGCCGAGGGATGGGACACCCAGAGACAGGGCCAAACCACGGGCCGCGGACACAGAAATGCGGATGCCTGTGAAATTGCCCGGACCTATGCCCACGGCAATGGCCGAGAGATCAGGCCATGACAGGTTTGCATCGGCCAAAATGTCTTCGAGCAGTGGAAACAACCGTTCCGCCTGTCCTTTGGCCATGGGTTCAATGCGCGCCGCCAAGGTTTTGTCCCCCTGAACGAGGACAGCCGCGCAATGCGCGGCTGCTGTATCAAAGGCCAGAATGACCGGATTAGGCGGCAACGGGGCGTACCTCGGTCACTTCTGGAATATAGTGGCGCAACAGGTTTTCGATACCCATTTTCAAGGTGATTGTGCTGGACGGGCAGCCTGCGCAGGCCCCTTGCATGT
>CAYWIR010000028.1:0-12966 GCA_964458375.1 uncultured Neptunicoccus sp. | reverse complement strand
ATGATTTCGCCGCCTACGCCTGCAAAAATTGGGCCACTTTCTGCGCCATAGGCGGCGTACGCCTCTGCGCCCGTGCCGCCGCGCCCATCTTTGTAATCGGCTTGGTCTTTCAGTTTCACAAGGTTGAGCATGTTCAGAGGCTGGTCGCGATCAAGGGCTTTGAAGGCGGCAAATTGTTCTGGGGTTGGGTCAATGTGCATGGTCACGTCCTTTGGCTGTTTAATGTCAGCTTAGGGGCATGTTAGGGCGTATCAAGCAGAACGTGGCGCAACGGTTTCCGGTTCGATCCAATCCATTTGATCCAAAAACGCATCAGGCAAGCCAAAGTGGCGAAAGAGGTCGGTGCCAAAACGGCCGCCCACTGCATCGCTTTCATAGCTGCGGTAGACAAAGCTGGGTTCGCCTATGCTGGATTGCATGGTTTTGATGAAACCTGACCATGTGTTGGGTAGGCCATTTGATTTGATGAACTTGCGCGGTGCCAAGGGGCGGCCGCTTCCGCCGAATTTCTGGGTGTGAACAGAGCGAAGCCATTCGTGGAAATCGCGGATATAGCAAAAGAACTGTGTGTCGACCTCGCCATCATCAAACCCTGCTTGGATGGCTGGAAGGGTTTGCGACAGATAAGGGTAGAGCCCCTTAATCCCTGCTGTTGTGGGAAGGGGACCCAGCAAGTCTGCGCCGCTGATGAGCGTGTTGGTGGCGGTCAGGCTGCGTGCCAATTCGAGGCTGGTGTCATAGATGTTTTGCAGCCATTCAGACAGGTCCTCTGCTAAGTGGATGTTTGTGGTGATGCGTTGCAACGCGTCGAACAGGGGGTCTGTTTTGGGATGAAAGCTGTGGGACGGCGCAAGCTGCCCTGCGTTGGTTTCCATCATTTTTTGGATATAGGCGGCGCCTGTTTCGTGGGGGCCAATATGGATTAACGCGCGTTTCATAGGGCCAATCTATCGCCAGTTTTAAAAAACAAAAAGCCCGCCGAGAGGCGGGCTTTTCAAATAGGTTGAAGTGTTGCTTAAAGAGCTTCTGTCAGTGCTGGGACAGCATCAAACAGGTCTGCAACCAGACCGTAGTCTGCAACTTGGAAGATCGGAGCTTCTTCGTCTTTGTTGATCGCAACGATGACTTTGGAGTCTTTCATCCCAGCCAAGTGTTGGATCGCGCCAGAGATACCAGCAGCGATATAGAGATCAGGTGCTACCACCTTACCTGTTTGGCCAACTTGCCAGTCGTTCGGCGCGTAGCCAGAATCTACGGCCGCGCGGGATGCGCCAACAGCAGCGTTCAGCTTGTCTGCGAGGGCTTCGATGATTGCAAAGCTCTCTTCGGAACCAACGCCACGGCCACCAGATACAACGATTTTCGCAGATGTCAGTTCTGGGCGATCAGACGCCTGAACCTTGTCTTCGATCCAAGAGGACAGATCGTTTGCGCCAGCGGCTGCAATGTTTTCCACAGATGCAGAGCCGCCTTCGGCAGCGGCATCAAAGCCAGCGGTCCGAATGGTGGCAACTTTTGTACCATCAGAAGACTTTACAGTCTGGATCGCGTTGCCTGCATAGATTGGGCGTTCAAATGTGTCGCCGTCCACAACGCCTGTGACATCAGAGATGACCATCACGTCGAGCATCGCTGCCACGCGGGGCATGATGTTTTTAGCGTCAGTCGTTGCTGGTGCCACGATGTGGGAATAGTCGCCCGCGAGGGAGACGATCAGGTCGGATGTGACCTCTGCCAGACGGTGACCGTATTGCGCGTCTTCTGCGCACAACACTTTGGATACGCCAGTGATTGTTGCAGCCTGTGCCGCAGCATCAGCGCACGTTGCGCCACATGCCAGTACAGTTACATCGCCAAGGGATGTTGCCGCGGACACAGCTTTCGCTGTTTGGTCCATGGACAGTTCGCCATCGTTGATTTCTGCTAGAAGAAGTACAGCCATTAGATAACCCCCGCTTCGTCTTTGAGTTTTGCAACCAGTTCGGCCACGTCAGCCACTTTGATACCCGCAGCGCGTGCTGCTGGTTCCGCAGTGCCCACAACGGTCAAACGAGGTGTTACGTCTACGCCGTAATCCGCAGCTGTCTTTTCATCGAGCGGCTTTTTCTTGGCTTTCATGATGTTTGGCAGGGACGCATAACGCGGCTCGTTCAAACGCAAGTCTACGGTGACGATGGCTGGCATCTTCACTTTGATTGTTTGCAAACCGCCGTCCACTTCGCGTGTTACGGTGGCGCTGTCGCCGTCCACATCCAATTCAGATGCGAATGTGCCTTGTGCCCAACCTGTCAGCGCAGCCAGCATTTGGCCTGTCGCGTTCATGTCGTTGTCGATGGCTTGTTTACCAGCGAGAACCAGACCTGGCTGTTCTTCGTCGATGATGCCTTTAAGGATCTTTGCAACGGCCAGAGGCTCGATGTCGTTGTGCACATCTTCTGCTGCAACCACGAGGATTGCGCGGTCAGCACCCATAGCGAGCGCCGTGCGCAACGTTTCTTGGGACTGTTTTACGCCGATAGAAACCGCAATGATTTCTTCTGCTTTGCCCGCTTCTTTCAGACGGATCGCTTCTTCTACTGCGATTTCGTCAAACGGGTTCATGGACATTTTGACATTCGCCAGATCAACACCGCTGCCGTCCGCTTTAACACGGACCTTCACGTTATAGTCGATCACGCGTTTGACAGGTACTAAAACCTTCATTGCGTCTCTCCTGACATAAATTGCCCCTAAAGTAGGGCAGGTTAGAATTTCATTCCTCGCGTCTAATAAAAAACGCGGGGTGTGAATAGAGTTAAATCGACACGGGATAGGCTTATGACGTCAAGTTATCGGTGTTTTTCGCGTCCGTTATGGAAAATACAGAAGAATCGCGGCAGGATCGTTGTGTCGGATCAAATTGGGGGAACCGTTCGGTATGAAGATGGATTTCAAGAAGCAAGACAAGGCGCTGTATTCGGGCAAAGTTGGGCGCTTTGATCTGATCCCTGTTCCATCACTTTCGTATTTGACGTTTGAGGGCGCAGGGGCGCCCTATGGTCCAGTCTATGCCAGTGCTTTGGCGGCTCTTTACCCAGTGAGTTATTCTTTGAAGTTTTTTTCAAAAAATGAGTTGGGAAATGATTATGTGGTTGGGCCTTTGGAAGGTCTGTGGTGGGCGGATGACATGAATACGTTTCTGACCAGAGAAAAATCGAAATGGAAATGGCGTATGATGATACGGCAGCCCGACTGGATCACGGCGGAGCATGTTAAGACCGCAATTGGCCAAGTGACGGCCAAGCAGGCGAAATTGAAAGACCCTAAAGTGCAGAGTGCGGATTTGGAGAAGCTGGAGTTTGGAGAGTATGCAGAGGGCTTATCTGTTCAAGTGCTGCATGTAGGTTCGTATGATGACGAAGGGCCTGTTTTGGCGGAGATGCACAATCGGTTTATTCCCGAAAACGGTTTGGAAATGACTGGGCATCACCATGAGATATATCTGAGCGATCCTAGGCGGGTGGAGCCAGAGAAATTGAGAACAATTCTGCGCCAACCCGTGCGCAAACTTTAACGGTTTGCGCCAGGAACCCAGAGAATATCGTCTGCGCCGTTGTTGTTGGCGACGCGGCCAGCCACGAAGAACCAATCTGACAGGCGGTTTAGGTATTTAACGGCGGCTGGGTTCACGCTTTCGAGTGATCCGAGTTCTACGGCAAGACGTTCGGCGCGGCGTGATACGGTGCGGCAGAGATGTAAGTATGTGGCGAGCGGTGAGCCGCCCGGCAGGATGAAGCTGCGCAGCGGTTGCAGGTCGGCGTTCATTGCGTCGATTTCGGATTCGAGGCGGTCCACTTGGGCTTCGTTCACGCGCAGTGGGGGATATTCTGCGTTGGCATCGTCTTCCATGTTTGGGCGACAAAAATCCGCGCCAAGATCGAAGAGATCATTTTGAATGCGTGAAAGTGCGTCTGCTAGGTCGCCCGTTGCATGCAGTTTTGCCATGCCAACAGTTGCGTTGGTTTCATCCACAGTGCCATAGGCCGTGACGCGCGCGGAGTGTTTTGCAACGCGTTCGCCATTGCCAAGAGCCGTGTCGCCCGCATCACCTGTGCGGGTGTAGATTTTATTGAGAACGACCATATTAGCCCCCTACGCCTGCGCCGCGCAGGGCGACAAAAATTAAGATTAAAACGATAGCGATGGCTTGGCCGATAATGCGATAGCGCATTAGTTTGTTCGCGTATTTGCGATTAAACTCGCCCCCTGTGGTAAAGGCACCAAGGCCGATCATCAGGACAACCATAACCGCAAGGATTGCGATAATTACAATATAATAGAGCACGCCCATGGGACACCGCCTTTCGTTTCCCCTGACATAAGCGTTTGGACGCAAACGGCCAGAAGATTCTTTGCACGCCTCTTAAAAGCGTACAAATATGATATCTGAAAGGCGCGTGGGCAGCAAACGACGTAGCGTGCTGGTTAGGCGGGTTGGCCATGTCACGAAGTAGCGGGGTTTGGGCCACTGGCTTTCGACCGCTTTGATGAGAGCGGCGGTCACGGCTTCTGGTCCTAGTTCCCCTGGGTCTTTGCCCGTGCCGACCTTTTTCAGTTTGTCCAGCAGGGTGTTTTCGTAGTGATCGCGGATCACGGAATTTTCCCAATCCACCCATTTTTCGAACTGTTTAATCGCATTTTTGCGAAAGTCGGTTTTGATTGGGCCTGGTTCGATTAGGATCGCTTGAATGTCGGTATAGCGCAGTTCAAGGCGCAGCGTGTCTGTCATGCCTTCAAGTGCGAATTTTGTGGCGTTGTAGGCCCCGCGGTAGCGCAAAGCGGTCATGCCCAACAGGGACGAACAATTCACGATACGCCCATAGCCTTGTTGGCGCATGGTGGGCATGATCTGGTTGATCAGGTCAAAATACCCAAAGAAGTTGGCTTCGAAAATTGCGCGCAACGCATCGCGGCTGAGGTCTTCGACAGGGCCGGGGATTGCATAGGCGCCGTTGTTGAAAACGGCATCCAGTGTGCCGCCAGTTGCCGCAAGACAGGTTTCAAGGGCCGATGTGATGGTTGCTTCGTCTTCGTAATCCAGCACAAAGCTGGTAAGACCTTCGCCTGTCAGCCGATCACAATCTTCTTGTGAGCGACAGGTGGCAAACACCTGCCAGCCGCGCTTTTGCATTGTGTGTGCTGCATCATACCCGATGCCCGTGGAGCACCCCGTAATTAAAATAGACTTCTGCATCTTTTCGCTTCCCAGTTCGCGCTAATAATTGGCGCGATACGCTGGGCGTTTGCAAGCGATTAATGGTGGAGCCGGGGTGATGTTACACTACCGTGGCCATTCTGCTTGCAGATGAGGCATTCTCAGACAGCGCGAAGCGTTTGAAACGCTTTAGTTGCCTATGAATTCGTCAAGAAGTCAGAGTGCATCCAGACGGATTGACCTGTTTCGATCACGATCACTTCGGCCCATTTTCCATCGGCTTGGCCTGTGGACACAACTTCGGTGTTCCGGCGCAATTTTGCGATGATGTCTGAAGATGTGGACGGTGCAGAGCGGGCGTTTACCACGTTGCCTGCTACCTTCAGTGTGTTGATCGTATCAATCGTTGCCGTGTTTGGCGTGTCGATTTCTGTTGGCTTTTTAGTTGCCTTTGCTGTGCGGATCACTGTGCTGGAGGTCAGGCGCTCGGCGTTGAAGCGCGCAACGATCGCTTCTTTTTCGGCCCCTGTTAGATCGTCCACATTGTTTGTGACAATCGGCAGGCTGGGCAAATCGTTGGCAGGTGCGCGTAGTGTTGGTGTTTCTGTATGCAGAGCGACTTTTTGAACGGATGTATCCGCAGATGTGTCTGCTTTGGCCACTTCAGTGGAGGATGCGTTGGCGGGTGTTGATCCTGCGCCAAAGCCATCTGTTTGGATGTAATAAATTCCAGCTAGCAAAAATAGCATGGCGAAGTTGAAAAGACGTGTCATGTTACCCCCTAAATGTACTGGCGCTATTGTTTGCGCTTTTTCCCTCGTGCGGGGTAGGTAAGTACGGAATGCTTGGGTTCAATGCTGACCCTTCATTATTTTTAACTTTTCTGAGAGTTTTGCGAAAAATTTGAATCGTTTAGGCGCAATGCGAACTGTGCTCTGGACGGGTAAAGATCGCTTCGTTATCACACGATCTATGGCAGATCAGACAGACGACCCCAATATGAGCGAAGATGATATAGATGACGGTGGTTCGACCACTGTGGAAACCCTGCGCCGTGCTATCGGTGATCGGTATCTGACCTATGCGTTAAGCACTATTATGCACCGTGCCTTGCCAGATGCGCGGGACGGGTTGAAGCCTGTGCATCGGCGTATTCTTTATGCCATGAGCCGTTTGAAGCTGGCCTCAAACGGAAAGTATCTGAAATCTGCCAAGATCAGTGGTGACACGATGGGGGATTTCCACCCCCATGGGGATGCCGCGATTTACGATGCGATGGCGCGTTTGGCGCAAGATTTCAACGTGCGCTATCCGATGGTGGATGGGCAGGGGAATTTCGGCAACATTGATGGGGATAACCCTGCGGCGGCGCGATACACAGAAGCGCGGATGACGGGCATTGCTGAGGCGATGCTGGAGGGTTTGGAAGAAGACTCCGTTGATTTTCGCGATAACTATGATGGGCGGCTGACAGAGCCTGCGGTTTTGCCCGCCTCTATTCCGAACCTGTTGGCGAACGGGTCCACGGGGATTGCGGTTGGGATGGCGACGAACATTCCACCCCACAATATTGACGAGCTGTGTGGCGCTGCGATCAAGATCATCAAGAACCCCAACACCAAGATCGAAAAGCTGATGCAGTTTGTGCCCGGCCCTGACTTTCCGACGGGTGGTATCTTGGTCGAGCCGCAGGAAAATATCCTGCAAGCCTATTCTACTGGGCGTGGTTCGTTCCGTGTGCGTGCGAAGTGGGAGAAAGAGGATTTAGGCCGTGGGCAGTGGCAGATTGTTGTCACGGAAATCCCGTATCAGGTGGCGAAATCGAAGTTGATCGAAAAAGTTGCCGAGTTGATCAACGCCAAAAAGATACCGATTTTGGCAGATGTGCGCGACGAAAGTGCGGATGACATTCGGTTGGTTTTGGAGCCGCGTGCGAAAACGGTTGATCCGACGGTTCTGATGGAAACGTTGTTCCGTCAATCTGATCTGGAAACGCGATTTAGTTTGAACATGAACGTGCTGATTGATGGGCGCACACCGAAAGTGTGTTCCCTTCGTGAAGTGCTGAAAGCCTTTGTGGATCACCGCCGCGAAGTGTTGCAGCGCCGTTCGCAGTTCCGTGTGGATAAGATCGAACGTCGTTTAGAGGTATTGGAGGGCTTTATCCTTGCTTTCCTTAACCTTGATCGTGTGATCGACGTGATCCGCTATGACGAAGAGCCAAAGGACGCGCTGCTGCGTGAAGATTGGTCGTTGGATCATCCCAAAGCCACGGGCGAAGCGGATTACCGTTCACCATCAGATGTGATTGCCCCGACTGCGGAGCAACTGACTGAGGTGCAAGCGGAGGCGATTTTGAACATGCGCCTGCGCTCTTTGCGCAAACTCGAAGAGATGGAGTTGCGCAACGAACGGGATGCGCTGTGGAAAGAATTGGACGAACTGGAAACCTTGTTGGGGTCCGAAGAGTTGCAGTGGCAGCGGATCATTGGGCAGTTGAAAGAGACCCGCGCCAAGTTTGGCAAAAAGGTTGAGGGTGGCGAGCGGCGCACCGAATTGGCGGATGCGCCTGAGTTTGAAGAGGTGCCGCTGGAGGCGATGATCGAGCGAGAGCCGATTACGGTGGTTTGTTCTGCAATGGGCTGGATTCGCGCCATGAAGGGCCACATCGACCTGACCCAAGATTTGAAGTTCAAGGATGGCGATGGACCACGGTTTATCTTTCATGCGGAAACCACGGATAAGCTGCTGTTGATGGGATCAAACGGACGGTTTTACACGCTGGGTTGCTCCACGTTGCCAGGTGGCCGTGGCATGGGGGAACCCGTGCGGTTGATCGTTGATTTGCCCAATGAATCCGAGATGGTTGATCTGTTCCTTCACAAGAAGGGCCAGAAGCTGTTGGTGGCGAGCACGGCAGGTGATGGATTCATCGTGGCCGAGGATGATGTGATCGCGCAAACGCGGACGGGCAAACAAGTGTTGAACGTCAAAGGTGATGTGAAAGCGTCCATCTGTGTGCCAGTGAAGGGCGATACGGTGGCCTGTGTTGGTGAGAACCGCAAAGTGCTGGTGTTCCCGATCGAAGAGCTGCCCGAAATGGGCCGTGGCAAGGGTGTGCGGCTGCAAAAGTACAAAGACGGTGGGTTGAACGATGCGACCACTTTTGTGCGGGAAGAGGGGCTGAGTTGGCTTGATCCTGCGGGACGGACGCGGACGGAAACCGATCTTGACGAATGGGCTGGCAAACGGGCAAGTGCAGGGCGCATGGCGCCGCGTGGCTTCCCGCGTGATAACAAGTTTTGATATTTGGTTTTGAATTTTAGCCATTTTCCGCGATAGTTGCGGGCAGTTAATGAATTTTTAGGAGACGATCATGAGCAGTGGCACCTCCAACGATCCGTTTGCGCGGTTAACACAACCTGATACGCGCGTAGCGCAGGCTGCGAGTGAGCCTATGGCGCTGGATTATCGCGGCGAACAAGGGCCGCTGTTCTGGCTGGCGTTGAAAACGGCGTTGCTGACGCTGATAACGTTGGGGTTTTATCGGTTCTGGGCCAAGACCCGCATTCGGAAGTATTTTTGGTCGGCTACCGCCCCGGGTGGGGACCCGATGGAATACACGGGCAATGGGTTGGAAAAGCTGCTTGGCTTTTTGATCGCGGTGGCGTTTTTGGCGATTTATCTAGGCTTGTTTCAGGTGATCCTGTCGTTCGTCGGCCTGTCTGTGTTTTCGGGTGGCGATGGACCAGAATCCCAAGCGTTGCAGGTTCTGTTTAGCCAAGCCACGTTGTTGGCGGTGATCCCCTTTATCTTTTATGCGCAGTACCGCGCGCGGCGTTATATCCTGTCGCGTACCCGTTGGCGGGGTGTGCGGTTTGGCGTGGATGCGGCGGCATGGGGCTATGTGTGGCGGGCGATTGTGCATTCGTTCCTTACGATCATCACGCTGGGGTTACTGTTGCCGCGTCAGACGTTTTGGCTTGAGAAGTATAAGATTGATCGGACTTGGTATGGGAATACGAAGTTTGTGCAGGGTGGGAAGTGGACGCAGCTTTATCCTGCGATGAAGCACTATTTTATTGCTGGAGCGTTGATCCTTGTGCCGAGCCTTTTGACGGCGCTGACCGAACAACCTGTTTGGCTGTTCTTTGTCTTTATCGGCGCGGTTTGGTTTTATTACGCCTTTGCATACTACAACGTAGAGACCTTTCGCATAATGGGGGATCAAAAACGGTTGGGGGAACGGGTTGGCTTTGCCACGGCGCCACGGGCTGCAAAAGTGTTTTGGACATTTGTTTTGGGCGCCTTGTTGGCATCGACCTGTGCGGGTTTGGTGTTTTCTGCGTTTTCGATTGTGGCATCCAATTTTATGGGGCTGACGACGCTTGAATTGTTGGGAGAGGCGGAACAGCTTTTTGATGCCGCTAATATGAGCATTGGGTTTTATATTGGGATTGGGCTGTTTGTGGTTGGGTATCTGGCGATGCTGCTGAGTTACGGTGTGTTTGCGATGATTTTCGTAAGCCAACCCGTGTTGGAGCATTACGTTCAAGAAACCAAGATTCTGAACTCAGAAGCGCTCGATGATATTCAGCAGCGGTCACGGGATGAGATGGTTGAAGCTGAGGGCTTTGCAGATGCGCTCGACGTGGGTGCGGCGATTTAGGGAGATGGCTATGGACAACGGCACACCAGCGCAGGGCAAGTATTTTGATGGGCAGTCCGCGCGCCAACAGCCTGTCGGGATCACGATGGAAACGCGGTACGATACGCCTGTTTTGGTGATCCAACCCGTTGAAGCCGCCGAGATTGTGTGGCCGTTGAATGAGCTGCGTGAGGTGCGAGAGCAAGCCCGCGACGAGGGTATTGTTCTAAAGCTCGGCCAAGAGGGAATAGCGCGGTTGATCCTGTTGAGCCAAGAGGCAGAGGATTTGGTCCGCGCCCATGCGCCTGATCTGGGCAAGGTGGTGGTCAAGCGATCCAAATGGCGGCAGTTGGTTGTGTGGTCAGGTGGCGCGGTGGCGTCGGTTTTGTTGATTATGTTTGTGATCTTGCCTGCGCTGTCCAATCAATTGGCCACGATGATCCCCTTAGAGCGTGAAGCGGCGCTGGGCGACTTGTCGATGCAACAGATTCATGGATTTTTGGGCGGGAGTGAGGACAAGGATCTGACGTGTCGGGACCCTGAGGGGTTGAAGGCGTTGGAAAAGATGACGGCACGGATCGTGGGGGACACAGACATCCCGTATGATTTGAATGTGCGCGTGTTTCGCCACAACATGATCAACGCATTTGCTGTACCAGGGGGCAATGTTGTGTTGTTCGAAGGGCTGTTAGATGCGGCGCGTACGCCCGAAGAAGTGGCGGGTGTGTTGGGCCATGAGATCGGCCATGTGGTGAACCGTGATCCGATGCGATTGACCCTTCGGTCAGCGGGGTCCGTTGGTATTTTGGGCATGGTGTTTGGCGATTTCGCAGGTGGTTTTATGGCGTTGGCGCTGACAGAGAAGTTGATTTCAGCGCAGTATTCGCAAGGGGCGGAAACGGGTGCGGATAAGTTTGCGCATCAATTGATGGCGGATGCGAACCTGCCGTCTGCGTCTTTTGCGATGTTCTTTCGCACGCTCAAGGCAGAGCATGGTGGGCAGCAGGGGATCATGTCCCATCTGGCGTCGCACCCTGATTTGGACGGACGTGCCAGGGCGGCGGTGGCTGCGGATGTGGTTGGGGAAGCGAGTTTTGAGCCTGTGTTAAGTGCAGAAGAATGGCGTGCGCTGCGGCGGATTTGCGACTGATTTCTGTCGTTTTAGGTGCAGCGCGTTGAGGTGCGAGGGCGCATCCTTGAGGGATGAAAGATATCCTCGACCTTACCCGCTTTCCGATTGATCAAACTGGTTCTGATGCGTGGCACGCGCTGGTGGCGCGATGTCGTGCTGATCTGGACGCGGAGGGCATGTTTAACCTGGATGGGTTGATGCGGCCATCTGTGGCAGCGGACACGGCAACAGGTTTGATGCCGACCTTTGATGCAGAGAGTTTCGAACATGCGCGGTTGCACAACATCTATTTTCAGAAATCCGTTCCTGATTTGGCCGATGATCACCCCGCGCTGAGTTTGCGGGAAACATCGAACCGTACTTTATGTGCGGATCAGGTGGAGGACACGGCGTTGATGCGGTTGTACGAATGGCCGCCGTTTGCGGCGTTTCTGGCAGCGTGCATGGGTAAGGATCAGCTTTATACCATGGCCGATCCGCTGGCGCGGGTGAATGTAATGGCCTATGGCGCGGGGCAGGCGTTGAATTGGCATTTCGACCGATCTGAGTTCACAACCACGTTGTTGTTGCAGGCCCCATCTGGGGGCGGGGCGTTTGAATACCGCTCTGACCTGCGCAGTGATACGGACCCGAATTACGATGGGGTTGCGGCCCTGTTGCAGGGGGAAGACACGCCGCGCCAGATTGATTTGTCGGCGGGGACGTTGAACGTGTTTGCGGGCAAAAACACGGCGCATCGGGTGACACCCGTTGAAGGAGATACTTCGCGGGTAATTGCCGTCTTTTCATTTTACGAGAGTGAAGGCGTGATGTTTTCGGATGAAGAGCGGGTCGGGTTTTATGGGAGAGCATCATGAACCAACCCTTCAAGGATGATCGGAAACGTGCGTTTTTGAATGCGGATGGGGCCGACAAGCCACTACGATCCCCCGTTGCGGATGATGTGTTGGATCGCGCGCGAAAGTATCGTTTGGCGCGGTATCGGGCGGTGATGGATGAGCATGATGTGGTTGGCATGTTGTTGTTTGATCCTGTGAACATCCGTTACGCGTTTGATTGTTCCAATATGTCGATTTGGACAGCGCATAATCCGATCCGATACGGCCTGATTGTGAACGGCGGCAAGGGCATCATGTTTGAGTTCAAAGGGTGCGAACACTTAAATGATGGATTGCCCGGTGTGGACGAAGTGCGCCGTGCGGTTGGCTGGATGTTTATGCACGCAGGGGAGCGGGCGGAGGAGTGGTTGGAGCAGTGGGCCGATGAGATTGCTGATTGTGTGGGCAAGGGGCGGCTGGCCGTGGATCGGATGGAACCGATGGGCGTGGCGGCACTGAACGCCCGTGGGATCGAGGTGATAGACGCGGGGCAGATTACGGAAATAGCGCGATCCATAAAATCCGTGGACGAGATTGAGTTAATGCGCTGGACGATCCGCGTGGCCGAAGCGGGAATGGCGCGGATTTACGAGCATTCGGTCGATGGTGCGACGGAACAAGAGTTGTGGGCGCATTTGCATTTTGAGAATGCCCGATCTGGTGGGGAATGGTTGGAAACCAAGTTGCTGACGTGCGGACCAAACACCAATCCGTGGTATCGAGAGTGTGGGCCAAGGGCGTGTCGCGCAGGTGAAATGATCGCCTTTGATACGGATATGATCGGCCCTTACGGGTATTGCGCCGACCTGTCGCGCAGTTGGACCTGTGGGTACACAAAAATGACGGGCGTGCAGCAAAGCGTCTATTCCGCCGCGCTTGATCAGATCAATCACAACGTTGATTTGGTGAAACCGGGTGTGAGTTTTGCAGAGTTCAATGACAAGAGTTGGCGGATACCTGAGGCCTATCAACCCTACCGCTATTCTTTGGCAGCGCATGGTGTCGGGATGGCGGATGAGTGGCCTGTGATCCCGCTGCACCCAGATTTCGCGAGCGCCCATGCGGGTGGGTTTGAAACCGGCCAAGTGATTTGCGTTGAAAGCCTGATTGCGGC